>JAIOQB010000419.1 GCA_021413585.1 Planctomycetia bacterium | reverse complement strand
TGCGCAGATAAAACGGCACGCCTTGCCAGCGCCAGTTGTCGATGTAGAGCTTCAGCGCCGCGAACGTGGCGGTGCGGCTATTCGGGGCCACGCCCGGTTCAGAGAGGTAGCCTTTGTATTGCCCACGCATCGTGGTGGCGGCGATCAGCTCGGGCGTGAGCGGCCGGACCGCTTGCAGCACCTTGACCTTTTCGTCTCGCACGAGGTCGGCTTGGAACTTCACCGGCACTTCCATCGCGGTGACCATCATCAACTGCAACAGGTGATTCTGGAACATGTCGCGCAGCACGCCGGCGGTGTCGTAATATCCGCCGCGGCGGCCGACGGTCACTTCCTCCGCCACGGTGATCTGCACGTGGTCGATGTAGTTGCGGTTCCAGATCGGCTCGAAGATCGTATTGGCGAACCGCAGCACCAACAGGTTCTGCACCGTTTCTTTGCCCAGGTAGTGATCGATGCGGTACACCTGCTTTTCGTCAAACACCTTATGCACGGCGGCGTTGAGCTTCTTGGCGCTGGCCAGATCGGTGCCGAAGGGTTTTTCGATGATGATGCGGCGCTGGCAACCGGCCTCTTCCGCCATGCCGGCGGCCCCCATGTGCTCGATGGCCGGCTCGTAAAACCGCGGCGCGGTGGCGAGGTAATAAATCCGCAGGTCGCCCGGCTGCTCGCCGCACGCGACGATTGCTTTTTCCAGCGCGACGAAGTCGGCCGGTTGCTCGATATCGCCGGCGTGATAGAAGATGCCGGCGGCGAACTTATCCCAGGACTTCTGATCGAACTCCGCTTGCAGGAATTTCTGCGTGGAATCCGCGAGCATCTTGCGCCACTGCTCGTGGCTGAACTCCGTGCGCGAGAAGCCGATGATCCGCAGCCCTTCGGGCAGCCGCCCCTTGCGGGCAAGGCTATACAGCGCCGGAATCAATTTGCGGCTGGTCAAATCACCCGAGGCGCCGAAGATGACGAAAATGGGGGGCATGGGAGGCTGTCAATTGGGCTGTCAGCTATCGGCTGTCGGCTGTCGGCTTTTAGTTTTTCCGCTTTCGGCTTTCCGCTGTCCGCTTTACTTCAAATGCTCATCGCCGTAAATCCGCCGTCAACGTACAACTCGGCCCCGGTGATGAAGCTCCCCGCAGCGCGGGAGAGCAACAGCAGGGCGGCGCCGACTAGTTCGTGCGGGTCGCCAAACCGGGCCTGCGGCGTATGAGCCAGGATTGCCTCCACGCGCTCGACGGTCAGCACCTTGCGGTTCTGCTCCGCGGGGAAAAACCCGGGGCAGAGCACGTTGACGCGGACGTTGTTCTTCGCCAGTTCGCGGGCCACATTCCGCGTGAGGTTCACCACCGCGGCCTTCGACGCGGAGTAAGCGAACACGCGCGACAGCGGCACGTCGGCCGAGACGCTGCCGATGTTGAGGATCGAGCCGCCGCCCGCCTGCACCGACATGTGCCGGCCGAAAATCTGGCAGCCGAGATGGGTGGCCACGAGATTCGTGGCCAGCACGCGCTCGAACGTCTCATCGCTGATTTCAAAATAAGGCTCGGCCGAGTTCACACCCGCGCAGTTGATCAGCATGTCGACCTGGCCGAACTCGGCGAGCGTGGCGCCGAGCAGCGACTCGACGCTGGCTCGCTCGGTGGCATCGACCGGCAGATACTCGGCCTTGCCGCCCAGATCAAGAATCACCCGGCAGCACTCCTGCCCCCGATCAAAATCCCGCCCCGCCACCACCACCGTCGCGCCGGCCTGCGCCAACCCCACCGCCAGCGAGCCCCCCAGCACGCCCGTGCCGCCGATGACCACGGCCACCTGGCCGCCAAGGCCGAACATATTGTCGAGGAAATCGTGGGGCATGGTTTTTCCAAGTAGGTTCCGCCTGCCGGGCGGTACCTGTTCGACGCTCTAATACCAACATCGCATCAACTGAAAGGTCACGCCCGGCAGGCGAGACCTCATTCACACTGTCGCCTATTGGCTACTCGTTCCAGCGTACATCCTTAGGTACTCTACTTGCTCCGCTGATTTGGAAAAATACAGCACGTCGATTCCGACGCCGTCACCCAACGTAGCATTTTGATGCGAAAGAACCCACTCCACTTTAGCGGGATCGAGCGGCGTCCATGCGGTGAGTTCGGTTGGCAAACCGTTGGCATCAACGGTGAGTTTCGGATTGCGGCTAAAATGAATTTGGACGTAATATTCGCCACGAAGCAAGTCATAATGGGATGCAAAGTCGGCTGCTGTCTCAGAACGCCGCAACTCCTTTGACGTGTCCAAATAAATGCCTGGTTTCTTCTCGCTTGGATTGATACTTGTTGAAGCGCGAAGGCCGTGCTCCAGTCTGATGCTGAATGGCTTGTACATTCGGCAATCGATTGACATCTGGTCGCCGTTTAAGCTGTGGCGGGTGATATTGACGCCATCCGGATTGAGACGCGGTATTCGCAAAAACAATACGATGAGGATCAAAGCGGCAACAGCGACGTAGATGAGCGTCGACTTTTTCATGCGAGGGGATGACGACTTCGATTTGAAAGTAGGTTCCGCCTGCCGGGCGGTACCTGTTCGATACGCTAGAACCAACGTCGCATCAACTGTGAGGTCACGCCCGGCAGGCGAGACCTACCAAGAACCATAGGACCACTCGGTGTGGGTTTTCACCAAACCGGCTTTCACGGGATTATCGCGAATGTATTTGGCTATTTTTTGATCTTCTTCGTCCGAACGCGACCAATGATCGAACCACTCCACCTGCCAGAACCGCGAGCCATTTTCGGAGAGAATCTTTCCGGCTTGATGCCCTGTCCAGCGTTTGAAATCCTCCAAGGTCTCTTTCACACTCGGTCCGTCGATCTCGCCGAACAGATGAACGTGCGTGGGCATGACGACATATTCAAACAACCGCCAGTCACCACGTTGCCGGCGATGCTCGATCGCCTCAACCACCATCGCCGCGATTTCAGGCTGCCGAAGTTTTGGATTCCACTGAGCACGGTCAAGCCATTGCTCCATTTCACGAAAAATCGCACGCTGCCGTACCACCCACTGCGGAGCTTCCCGTTGTGCGATGGCGCGGACTTCGTCCGCAAGAGCTTTTAATCGCACGCGTCCTTTCATAGGGATAGCGCCTGCAAGATGGATTGTGATAAAGTAGCGACCTTCCTCCACTTCCCAATGCGGCAGCCGAGACACCCAAAACGCGGTGGTCTTCGGTTTGCGGGTCATGGGTTTACCCGTAGATTCCGCCCGTAGGTTCCGCCTGCCGGGCGGTACCTCGCATTACGTTAATACAAACGCCGCACCAACTGTAAGGTCACGCCCGGCAGGCGAGACCTACTTTGCGGTACCTCCGCGTTACTCTAAAACAAACATCGCATCAACTGTAAGGTCACGCCCGGCAGGCGAGACCTACTTCGGCGGCTTCCGCAGTGACAGCCAGTCCGTGTGAAACACCCCGGGGCGGTCGATTCGCTTATAGGTGTGGGCACCAAAATAGTCGCGCTGCGATTGGAGCAGGTTGGCCGGCAGTCGGGCCCGGCGGTAGCCATCGTAGTAGGCCAGTGCCGCGCCGAACGCGGGGACCGGCAGGCCCAGGTTCGAGGCGGTGGCCACCACGTCGCGCCACGCATCCTGGCCCCCTTTCACCGCGTCGGTGAAGAACGGGTCGAAGAGCAGGTTTTCCAACTGGGGGTTGCGATCGAACGCCTCTTTGATGCGGTCGAGGAACTTGGCCCTGATGATGCAGCCGCCGCGCCACAGTTGGGCGTTGCGGCCGTAGTCGAGCGGCCATTTGTGCTGATCGGCGGCGGCGCGGAGCTGCACAAATCCTTGGGCATAGCTGCAAATCTTTGAGGCGTACAGCGCGTGGCGGATTGATTCCGTGAACGCTTTTTTATCGCCGGTGAACTTCGCGTTGGCCGGGCCGGGGAGGATGCCGCTCGCCCGGACGCGGGCTTCTTTGTCGGCCGAGAGATAGCGGGCGTACACGGCCTCAGTGACCAGCGTGCTGGGCACACCCAGATCGAGCGCAAGCTGGCTCATCCATTTGCCGGTTCCCTTGGAGCCCGCTTCGTCGAGCACCATGTCGACCAGGTCGTTGCTGGTCTCGGGATCCTTGACACTGAAAATGTCGCGCGTGATCTCGATCAGATAACTATCCAGTTCGCCGCGATTCCATTGGTCGAACACGTCGTAAAGTTCCGCGTTCGACATGCCCAACGCTTCCTTGAGCATCAGGTACGCCTCGCAGATCAACTGCATGTCGCCGTATTCAATGCCGTTGTGAACCATTTTGACATAATGCCCGGCGCCGCGCGGGCCGACCCAATCGCAGCAGGGGATATCGTGGTTCGGGCCGACCTGGGCGGCGATAGCCTGGAAGATCGGTTTGATGAGTGGCCATGCCGCCGGACTGCCGCCGGGCATCAGGCTGGGGCCTTTGAGCGCCCCTTCCTCGCCGCCAGAAACGCCGGTGCCGACGTACAACAGGCCCTTGGCCTCGACTTCGGTGGTGCGGCGCTCGGTGTCTGTGTAATAGCTGTTGCCGCCGTCGATGATCACGTCGCCGGGCGAAAGCAGCGGCAGCAGTTCTTCGATCACCTGATCGACCGCCGGGCCCGCCTTGATCAGCATCATCACTTTGCGCGGCTTGACGAGCGCGTCGACAAGTTGCTGCACCGTGTGGCAGCCGACGAACTTCTTCCCCTTGCCTCGGCCGGCGAGCAGTTCGTCTACTTTTTCGGTCGTGCGGTTGAACACGGCGACCGTGTAGCCATGGCTCTCCATGTTCAGGGCCAGGTTCTCGCCCATCACGGCCAGACCGATCATTCCGATATCGCAGGTTGGAGGCATGGCAGATTCCACCGTTGTTTAAATAGGGTTTTTACCACAGAGACACACAGACGCACGGAGACGGACGGGGAGGAAATGACCAATCACCAAATTCCAATAACCAATAAGGGAGCTGCGCCAGTTTTATTGGAGATTGGAATCTTGGTCATTGGTCATTGATTTTTCTCTGTGCCTCTGTGGTTCAAAGTTTTTTTTGAACAGCCCCCAATTTAGGGTTCTGCCCGCCCGCCCGCTACGCCCGTTCTTGTTCCCACGGCGGTTCGGCGGGTAAACAGCGGTCGAAAGCTTCGATTAGTGTCTGTTGATACTTGCCGGCGAACGTGCCGGACATGAAGCGGCCCAGCCCTTCATCGCGGAGGTTGGCCCACGATTGCTCTTCGCTGTCGGAATTATTTGGGTCGGGGTTGATTGGGAAGAACAGGCAACCGTTGGCCTCCGCCGCCTGGCGGTCGCCGGGCGCGTCGCCGATCATCAGCACGTGTCCGGCGGAGTATTGGGACGCCACGGCGAGAATTTCCTTCTTCGTTCCGCTTTCCTGGCCGCAGATCGCCGCCACATGCTGCCGCAGGTCGTGCTCTTCCCATTCGGCGATCAGCGCGGGCTGCGGCGTGGCGGAGACGACCAGGACGTCAGCCCGACCTTGGAGTTGTTTGAGCACGTCGCGCACTCCCGGGAACGGGGCCACGCCCCGGACCATCCCCTCAATCGTGCGATTGATAGCGGTCGACCAGTCGAGCGCCCGCCGCAGTTCCGGATCGTTCGACTCACGCACCGCCGCTTCTAGCGCCGGATTGCCCAGCTTCGTTTCGCGACGGATCCAATCGACCAGCGCGGGCGGGACGTCGATCTTCACCCCGCGCCGCCGCACGTCGGGCCAGCGCTGGAGTAGCTTTAGCGTCTCAATCAGTGCCGGAAACCGATTGATCCCCCGGCTCTTGGAATACAGATTGACGAACTCAGCCGCCTGCCGGGCAAACTTGCTCACCCCTTGCAGTTCGTAGAAGTTGATGATGTGCGGGATGAAGCACTCCTTGTGCTTCAGCTCCATCGTGTCGAACGCGCAGCCGTCGGAATCGATGCCGACGAGGAAGTCGTGGTGTTTGTGGTGGGGGATCATTTGTTAGGCTGGAGGCTTGAGGCTGTAGGCTTGAGGAAGCTCTGCGGCCCGCGGATTATTTCCTATCCGCCTGCGGAATGTATTTCGCCAACTTCTGCCCGACAAAAATCGGTTTCAGCCGCGCCAATCGCTGCCGGCCATCTTCCATCGTCAGGTCGACCATGTGGTCCCCGACCAACGGCCGCGCGTAGCGAATGAACTCGTCGGTCACGTCGCGGCCGTTCGCGGCGATCCACTCCGCCGGGAACTGCCGCTCGCTGTTGGCCACTTCGCGCAGCGGCACCTTGTCGTAACGCACGGCGTATTTTGGCCCGGGCTCGCGAAGGATCGTGGCCATAAAGCCCCCTTCGCCGCGGGCGGCCATCTCGGCCGCCTGCCGACCGACCGCGTACGCCTCGTCCAGATCGACCGTGGAAGCGAGCGAGATCGCGTGCCGCTGATCCGTGCCGGGCACGTTGCCACGTGCGGCGCCTTTTGCCGGCAGGCCCACGCGGTTGAGGTGATTGACCACCACCTGCGCGACCGTGGTTTCGCTGGAACTGAACTGGACGTGGCCGAAAGCGTCTTTCCGTTCTCCAAATTCGCCGACATTCAGCCCTTCGCTCAATACCAACAGGCAGCGGCCGTCCTGGCGGATCTGGTCGTTGACATGATCGGAAATCTCGGCCAGCGTGCAGGGCCGTTCCGCCAGATAAATCTGCAGCGGCATTTCGCGGCGTGGATCGGCCAGCCGGGCGGCGGCGGGGATGAAGCCGATCTTGCGCCCCATCGCCTGCATCACCAGCACCGGATCGGCCGGCGAGCTGCCGGCGTTCTCCTCGTTGGCGTTTTGCACCATGTGCATCCAATACTTGGCAGTCGAGCCGTAGCCCGGCGTGTGGTCGATCAGCTTGAACTCACTATCACCAACATCGTTGTCGATCGTCTTCGGCACGCCGACCGCGACCAGGTCCAAACCCTTTTCCGCGGCCAGCCGCGCGACCTTGTCGGCCGTGTCCATCGAGTCGTTGCCGCCGATGTACAGGAAGTAGCCGATCTCGTGTGCCCGCAGCACGTCGATCACGCGCTGAAAATCCTCGTGCTGGTGATCGCGGATCTTGTAGCGGCAGGTGCCGATCGACCCGGCCGCCGGCGTGGTTCGCAGCAGGGCAATCTCCTCGGCCGGCTGGGCGGAGAGATCCAGCAGTTCCTCTTTCAGCACCCCTTCGATGCCGTGCCGGGCGCCGAAAATCGTGCCGATCTGCGGCAGGTCGCGGGCCGTTTCCACAATCCCGCGCAGCGTGCTATTGATCACCGCGCTCGGCCCGCCGCTTTGTGCCACGACAAGATTGCGGAATCGGCCTGGGGAGGGCATTGTTGCTGCGCCGGAGGGAGGTTTTCGTTAGGCAAAACCGGCGATTGTAGCACTAGGCCCGGCGAGGGACAACGAGCCGGGAATGCGAGAATGTGAGCGGTACGGCGCTAGCCGCCGGTCCTGTGCCAGGCCAGCCCGTGGGACCGGTGGCTAGCGCCATTCCGCTCACGCGCAGAGTGCAGCGGCACGCGCCCCGCGGTTACGCTGCCCGGCGTTTCGCCGTGCTGCCGGAAGCCAGGTCGCACAGGATGCGTTGCACCACGCGGTTGGTGGCGTGGTTCACAACCTGTTGCTGCACGGTGACATTTAACACGGCGCCGTTCAAATCGCTGCGGTTCGCCAGTAGCGTGGCCGAGCGGTTGCGGACCGGCGCCATGGCGCGGGCACGCACGTAGCCGCGGGCTTCGAGCAGGTCCATG
>JAIOQB010000422.1 GCA_021413585.1 Planctomycetia bacterium | reverse complement strand
GATCGGCTGCTGTGCGGCGACGTCGGCTTCGGCAAAACGGAAGTGGCGATGCGGGCGGCGTTCAAAGCGGTCGACAGCGGGCATCAGGTGGCGGTGCTGGTGCCGACAACGATCCTGGCTGAGCAGCATCTGGTGAGCTTCCAAAGCCGGATGGCCGAGTTCCCTTTCGCTATCGCGGCGCTGAGTCGTTTCAGTACCAAGGGGCAGCAGAACGAGATCATCGCGCGGCTGGCGGAAGGGGGCGTCGATATCATCATCGGCACCCACCGGCTGGCCTCCGCCGATGTGAAGTTCTCCAACCTGGGTTTGGTGATCATCGACGAAGAGCAGCGGTTCGGCGTCGAGGTGAAGGAGCGGCTCAAGCGATTGCGCGAGACGGTGGACGTGCTGACAATGACCGCCACGCCGATTCCCCGCACGCTGCACCTCTCGCTGCTGGGGGCCCGCGATATCTCGAACCTGGAGACGCCCCCGGAGGAGCGATTGGCGGTCGAAACCCGCGTCTGCCGGTTCGATCCCGACGTAATTCGTCACGCCATCCTGCGCGAGCTGGCCCGGCAGGGGCAGATTTTCTTCGTGCACAACCGGATTGAGGACATTCAGGTTCTGGCCGCCAGGCTGCAGAAGATCGCTCCCGAAGCGCGGATCGCGATTGCCCACGGCCAGATGCCCGAGCATCAGCTCGAGCAGGTGATGCTCGACTTCATCGCCCATCGCAGCGACCTGCTGCTGGCGACGACGATTGTCGAAAGCGGCCTGGACATTCCCAACGCCAACACGATCTTCATCGACGAGGCGGACCGTTATGGCCTGGCCGACCTGCACCAACTGCGCGGCCGCGTGGGGCGCTACAAGCACCGTGCCAGTTGCTACCTGCTGCTGGATCCCCGCCGCCACGTCAGCCCCAACGCGGCCCGCCGCCTGCGGGCGATCGAGGAGTTCAGCCAGATCGGCGCGGGGTTTGCCATCGCGATGCGCGACCTGGAGATCCGCGGCGCGGGCAATATCCTTGGAACCCAGCAAAGCGGCCACATCGCGGCGATCGGCTACGAACTGTATTGCGAATTGCTCGAAGACGCGATTCGCCGGCTGAAGCGGCAGCCGGTGCGAGGGCGCTTCGATGTCGACATGTTGCTGCCCGGCGAAGCCCACCTGCCGCGCAGCTACGTGGACGACATGCGATTGAAGCTCGACCTGTACCGCCGGCTGGGACGTGCCCGCACCGACAGCGAACTGGATGAGCTGGTGGCCGAGATGGCGGATCGCTATGGCCCGCTGCCGCCGCCGGCCCAGCGGCTGGTGGAGCTATCGCGGCTGCGCTGCCATGCCGGACTATGGGGAATCGGTTCGCTCCATCTGGAAGACGAATACCTGGTGCTAGGGTATCAAGACCGCCCCCGGATCGAGCAGTTGGCCCGCCGCAGCGGCCGGCTGAGAGTGGTGGACGAGGTGTCGGCCTATTTGCCGCTGGGGGCCCAGGTGAAGGATCCGCAGGCGGTGCTGGCAGCCGCGAAATCGCTGTTGCGGCCCGTGTGAAGCGCTGGCTATAATCCCGCCCCCTCGGGTTCTCTCCACGAGGGCCAAGCTGGGTATTTCACCACAGAGGCACTGAGACACGGAGAAAAGTTTTAATGTCTAATGTCCAAATCCCAATGTCCAAAAAATGTGCCGCAGTTCCTTAATTGAATTGGACATTGGGATTTAGACATTGAGATTTTTCCTCTGTGTCTCTGTGGTTAGAAAAGTTTGTGAATCATCTCGCGCCCTTTGCAGTTCGGAGCTTGTTGGCGTGAACCTCGGCCAGTCGCGGCAGTGCTTGTTCTATCTGATCCGCCTGGCGTGCGGGGTGGGTTGCCTGTTGGTTGCGGGAGTTGCGGCGGCGCAAGGGCCGCCGATGGGCATGGGCGGGCCGCCGGCAACGCCGGTGGGCGACCAGGTGATGGCCTGGGTGGCGGATCAACCGATCTTTGCCAGCGAAATCTTTTCGCGGGTCGACGCCGTGATGGCGGAGAACAAGGACCGCATCCCCGCCGAGCAATGGGACCAGCAACGCTTGCAGTTTGCCCAGCAGGCGCTTAAGTCGGCGGTCGAGTCGAAGCTGGTGCTCAGCGATGCCCTGCACAAGGTGCCGGCCGCGTCGCTGACAGAAATTGAAAAGAAGGTCAACGAGCAGTTCGAGACCGAGCACGTCAAGAAGCTGATGCAATCGACCAAGGCCGAATCTCGGGCAGACCTCGATGCCAAGCTCCGTGCCACCGGCTCGTCGCTCGAGCATCAGCGGCGGATCTACTACGAGCGCAGCATCGGCACGCAGTGGGTCCACCAGATGGTCAAGTCGGACAAGGAAGTGACCCACGACGAGATGGTCACGTACTACGAATCGCACCTGAAGGATTTTGACCATATCGCCCGAGCACGTTGGGAGCAGTTGACGATCGACTTCAGCCGGTTCCCGAACAAGGAAGCGGCCTACGCGGCCATTGCGAGAATGGGCAACGACGTGATGCGCGGCGTGCCGTTTGCCGAAATCGCCAAAGCGGGCTCGCAGGGTTCGACGGCCAAGCAGGGCGGCCAGCGCGAATGGACCACCGAGGGGAGCCTGGCGTCGCAAGCTCTCGACCGGGCCCTGTTTACGCTCCCCGTCGGTACGCTCAGCCCGATCCTGGAGGACGAGCGGTCGTTTCACATTATCCGCGTCGTGGAGCGCGAGGACGCGTACCGCACGCCATTTCGCGATGCTCAGATCAAGATTCGCGAAGAGATCGAAAAGCAGAACCGCGTGACGGCGATCGAAGAGTATTATGCCAAGCTGCGGAGCGAAACCCGCGTGCAGACCGTGTTTGACGACCCGGCCGCAGCAGAGCGGTTTGCCAACTCGCTCCCTTCCACACGTCCGCGATAGCTGCACGCCATTCTGTTGGCTGCCCATGCGGTTCAAGGTTAAGGACGCTATCGCGAAAGGGCGAAATCGCGAAAAAACTCTACGGGAGGCGGTTGGAGCGGTTGCTTCTATTCGCGTTCCTACCATCGGCCGGCTGCCAATCGGCAGCGGCACTGTCGGCTCCCATCGGCAATCCGCTGGGGCCAAGTGGCGTTTCCCGGCCCTCCCACCACCGGCAAAATCCGCCGCTGGTTGCCGAGTATCACTCTAACTTCTACTGCCTCCTATAATTGTGGATAGCCGCGCGGTGAATTGTGGAAACGGCGGCCGCCGGGTACATTGCAAGAGAGCCTGCCGCATCGTGAAACCATCGCTTCAAATCGATCTTCTGTCCGGGATCCAGACGACCTTGGGTTGCCTTATATGATGGAACGCACAGCACTTAAAGAATCCACAACTAAAGAGACCTTGAAAGACGCTCCGGCGGCCGCTGCGGCGACTCCCCCCGTGCCGCATCCTCAGCACGACGACGTGGCCCATCTGCGCATCGGCGAGCAGGAATACGAGTTGCCCATGCTCACCGGCTCTGAAGGAGAACGGGCGATCGACATCTCCAAGCTCCGGACGATGACCGGCTGCATCACGCTCGACGAAGGCTATGTCAACACCGGCACCACCACCAGCGCGGTGACGTACCTCGACGGCGAGGAAGGGATCTTGCGCTATCGGGGCTACCCGGTCGAGGAACTGGCCGAGCATTCGGATTTCGTCGAGACGAGCTACCTGCTGATCTACGGCGAGCTGCCCAATCCCGAGCAGTTGCACAATTTTCGCCAAGGATTGC
>JAIOQB010000421.1 GCA_021413585.1 Planctomycetia bacterium | reverse complement strand
TAACATTGGCTCACCTTTTAGTGTTAAGCGTGTGTCCTTCGCTTTGCCGTCGGGAACACCCCGGCGGAAGCGGAGAACGGAGTTCACTTTCCTGATTGAGGATTTCTGATTTCAGATGGACGAGACGGGTTGGCGATAAGCGTTGCTCCAGGGGGATAGAGAAACTATTTTTCTGAAATGACTTCTATACGCACGTTGTCGATCCAAAGCGTGCCCGCGGGCGTGGACGGCGACACCACGGGGTATCCAAAAATCACGTATCGCGGCGGCGTGGACCAATCGAGCTTGGGTAGCGGCGGCTGAAAACTCAGGTCGCGCACCCAGCCGTCCGGGCCGCGCCAGTGGGAACGATCCACGCGTACGTCGCGCGGCACTCCATTGGCCACGTCCAGCAGCACTCGCAGGCGATACCAATTGAAACCCGCGACATCGACCGTCTTGGTGGCATCGACACTCTGCTTTGCTGCGTCGGCGCCGTGCTTCGCAGCATCAATACCGCGCCACAACTCGATGCCCTCGGTGTGGCCGATCTCCGTCGCCAAGGCGAGCGAGTGCTGAAACCCAACTCCGTGAAGAAAAACGTCGAACTCAAGCAGCACCTGGCAATTCTGGGCCAAGAGCCGGCCGTCGATCTCCCTGGCCAGCAGCGGAAAAGTATCAGGAGGATTGGGCGCACTGGCGCCGAGGTAAGCAACTCGTCGCCCGACCAGCGACGGCGGAGGAGCAAGAGGAGCAAAACCCTCGGCGTTGCTTTGGGCGATCCTTTCCACTGGATCGATCACACTTACCCCTTGCCCCTTGCGGGTGCCACTTTTAACGACCCACGGGCCGATGGCTTGGACCTGCTGGCCGAGTTCGTACGTTTCGAAATCATCCGACAGCAGCACCTTGCGCGGCTTGCCCTGGAGTTTGTCGAGCGCGAACTTGAATGGATCGGCGGCTGGCAGGGGCTCGACTTTTTTCTCGCTGATCGTGACGGCCTGGCCGGCGGAAAGGATTGTCGAGGTCGGAGGTCGGAGGTCGGAGGTCGGATTTTGCGCAATCACTTCCGACTTCCCACTTCCGACGTCCGACCTCGAAACGTCCACCTGGCCCTTGAAGACATGCACTTCCGTGATCGGCGACTGCTTGCCGTCTGCTTGCTGCCCGCTACCCGGCTGCTGCTCTTCTTCTCCCACTTCCTCAAGCCTGTCCCCTCCAGTCTCACTCCCCACATACACGCCAAAGTCTGTCCCCAAATCGGTCACGGTGCCGTCGGGCGTATGCACCTTGAATCCCTTGGCCAAGTCGGGCACATGCGCCGTCAGACGGCCCGTCGCGAGCCGGCAAGCCGTCGCATCGACAACGACAAACTCGGCCGGGCCTTGCAAGATCACCCTGGCGTGATCGTTGAAGGTGATTTCCGCAGAGCCGCTCTGAAGCAGCAGTTGCTGGCCGGCGTTGAGTGTGTCGCCCGCCTGGGAAGATGCTCCAGACCACTTGGCGTCTGTCAGGGAGGCGATTTTTGCGGCCGGCGACTGTTTGACCACGGGCAGCCCGCTCGGACCGGGCCAGAATGCGTAGGCCAGAATGCCGACGGCGACGAATGCCACCAGGGCGGCGATGGTGAACGGGCGGTAAATGTGGAATGCGGAATGCGGATTGCGGATTGTCTGTGGCGGCGTCTGTGGGGCAGGGAGTGCCGAATGCTCTGCCAGATGAAACATTTCTTGCTGCTTGACGAGCAACTCCACATGGATCGCCATGAATCGTGCGTAGTAGTCGCGGGACTCGCGGGAGCCGCGCAGCAACTCGATCAGCCGGGCGTGGCGCTGCAAGGTCAGCGCGCCGTCGGCCAGATCGGACAGCAGTTGGATCAACTCATCGCGCGTCGGCTCGTTCGAACTCATGGGCGAGCCTCCAGAGCGATCTTCCGCTCGATGCATTCCTGCAGGGCCTTACGGATGCGGCAGAGCTTCATCGAGAGCGTGCCGGGGGCCACTCCGGTGCGGCGGCTCAGTTCGTTGACCGACGCATCGGCCTCATAGCGAGCCAACACCAACTTCCGAGCTTCTGGTCCTTGGCGATCCAGGCAGTCGTCCAGATAGCGCCGCAGTTGGCTCGACTCTTCCGCCTGGTGCTGGGCGCTTTGCGCGATGTCCTCCACCAGCGCGGCGTCGAACACCAGTTGCTCGCGCCCCATGTCTCGCAAGTGGGAAAGCACCTTGAGCCGCGCCACCTGGCAGGCCCAGCCCATGAAGTTCGTCCCGGGTGTGTACTCCCCGGCCTTCTGCCAGAGGAGCAAATTGGTGGCCTGCAACACGTCGCGGGCCGCTTCGCGGTCGGGCAACAGCGACAGCACAAACGCCAGCAGCCGGGTCTGGTTGCCGGTCAGTTCGGAGACAAATTGTTCCGTAGGCTCACGGTTCACTAACCCAGCCCTGCTATGAAGTGATCAGGATCTCCGCTCAAGGAGTAATTCCGCGGCGGGCGGAAATCCCACAGAAATCTTCCCAAGAATTTTACGGGCAACGGCAAGCCAGGGCGAGGGAAGGAGTTAGTGGGCTTTGGCCGAACAGGAGATTGTACGGTGGCCGAAGGGCTTTGCGACACTGCCGGAGCAGAGAAGTTGGGGAGGTGGGTGGGATCGAAAGCGAGTCGGTCCCGAAGGGACCATCGACAATAGCCCGGCGATTTATCGCCGGGTATTCAAGATACATTTGCACTTGCGTCCCCTAGGGACGCTCGAAATCGGTAGCTGCAAGATGAGTCTGGTACGCATCGAACTTCAGGCGTCCCTCCGGGACGCGAGCGGAGCATCAATCGTATACCCGGCGATAAATCGCCGGGCTACTATTAGGCATCCCTTCGAGATGGTGATGCGGGATGTCTTCACTCCGTGCCAAACCTGGAACGGTGAGGCCGATTCGCGATGCAACCTTACGCAGCCTCGGATTCATCCTCGAAATCCGCGCCATACTCGTCGTAGTTCGCCTCTTCGTCGATTTCCATCTCTTCATCGAGTTCGGCGTATTCTTCGTCCTCGGCTTCGCCGGCTGATGAATCTTCGCTGTCCGGCGGGGTGACTCCGAACTCGTGGTCGGCCATCCGGTAGAGTTGTCTCAGCTCTTCGTTGGCGGATTCAAAGACGTCCTCTTCTTCCTCCTCAAGGACATCGGACGGATCAGCGGGGATGATTCCGTAGAGGTCTTCGTCGTCTTCATCATCTTCAATAGTATTCCTCACGCTCCGCGTGAGGGACGCATCACGCGGAGCGTGATGGATACTTTGGGGCTCGGTTCCAGACCCGGCCACCACCTTCGCGGGCTTCGGCGCGACTTCCACTTTTTCCACGACCACTTCCATCTCCTCGTCTTCCAGAGGCGGGGAGACGTGGCCGAACTCGATTCGGGCGAACTCGTCCAGCGGCTTGCGACGCCAACGAGTACGAGTGACGGTTTTTGATTCGGCGGCCTCGTCATCTGCTTCGGCCGGCTGATTGCTCTCGATCTTGATCTTGGCCGGGCGACGCGGCTTGACCGGCTTTTCGATCGGTTTCTCAATCGGCTTTGGTGCCGCCTCCACGACTGGCGGGGCAACGAGCGGCGGCATGACGACAGGCTTTGCCACCATCGGCGCAGCAGGTTTCTTTTCCACGACCGGCGGAATGACCACCGGAGGAACAATGGCGGGAGGCGTGGCGGCTTCGACTTCCTCTTCCATCGGCAATTCATGCACGGGCAACTCAGGCACGGCCCGGATCACTTCGGTTCCGGCGGAGCGTGCAGGCATTGCCCTGGTTTCGACCTTGGCCGCCTTGAACGCTTTGACAATGTGGTCGTGGCAGGTGAACAGCAGCACCTGATGCCCTGACTTGGCAAAGTCGCGCAACACGTGCACGGCCGATTTTGCCCGGTCGGCGTCAAAATTCACCAGCACGTCGTCCAGCACCAGCGGCAACCGCACGCCTCGTTCGGCATAGCGGGCGACCAGGGCCAGACGCAGACTCAGGAACAATTGCTCGCGCGTTCCTTCGCTGAGCACTTCGGGAGAGAGAGCCCTTCCTTGGGCGTCATCTACCAACAGTTTACGTTCGCCCAGGGGCGTCCAGACGCGTGGATAAGTGCCGCTGGTCAGCCTATTGAGATGCTCGGAGGCATCCTGCAACGTCGCCGGTTGTCGTTCGCGTTCGTAGTGCGTGCGGATGTCGTCCAGCAGCAAGCCGCATACGGCCTGACCTTGCCACTGCGAAACAGCCTGACGCAACTGCTGCTGCACCATCGAAAGTTCGAGCGTTAGCTCGGCCGGGCCACGGTCGGTGGCCAGCGCGGCAATTTGTTCATCGAGACGCCCGCGATCGGTGTAAAGCTGTTGGAGGCGAGTGCTGGTGGCGCTGACCCGACTGGCGATCTGCTGCCGGCCGCGTTCCAGATTTTCCGAATTGGGATCCGCTAACCGCCGCGCCAGTTGGTCTTCCCAGTCTGCAATGCCTCCGTCCACCAGCGATAAGCCGGTCGAAGCCGCGGCAATCTCGGCCACCAGGGTAGCGTGTTGCCGAACCAGCACATCGCGCCGGGCGTGCGCCAGAGCCAGCCGCCGGAAGTCCGCGGTGTTGGACGCGCCGGCCGCTCGCAGCCAACGACGGCGACGGCGACGCAGAGCCACGATCTTCTTCGCTCGACGACGTGAATCGAGTCGCATTGCTCTGGCGGTATCGAGCAATTCGTCGCGACGTCGCACCAGGGTTTGCTGTTCGGCCAGGGCCGTCGCGAGGCGATTGACAATCGTCGGCGCGTCCCAGCCGCTGGGATCCATTCCGGCGTCCACGGCCAATTGCGTTGCACGCTGCGTACAGCCGGCCAATTCACGGCGACTCTGAGCGGCCAAATCGCGCTGCTGCTGGCAGCGGGTTTCCAGGTCGGTCAATTGGTTCCCGGCGTTGGAAATCTGCCGAGCCTGTTGGGGCGAAAGAGTCTCCGGCAAACCGACCGAACGGAGCGCGTTGCGCCAGCCGCGGCGGGCCGCGCGATATTGCTGGAGAACTTCCTCCGTCCTGGTGCGTGATGACTGTGTCTCTCGTTGGGTGAGTTGCTTCTTGGCGTCCAAGGGCTGCAACTCTTCCAGTGCGGCCAGGTTTGCCTCGGCCGTTTTGAGCCGCACGGCCAACGGTCCGCCGCCGCGGGGCAGCCGGCGGTCCAGTTCGTCCTTCTCCTCTTGGGCTTGCTTGATCTGCGATTTCAACAGGTCCAATTGATTATGGCAGTTTTCCAATTCGCGAGCGGCATGACGCTGCATGAGATATTTTCCGCCGGCGCCACCCGCGGCGCCCAACAGGCCGAGGATGGCCAGCGGCCAGCCAAGCGTGCCGACGATAGTGGTGGGCATGAGCAAGCCAACCAGGATCAGCAGCGTGCCGACGATGAAGGCCGCACCCAGGCCGATCAAGACGTTGGTGGGCAACAGTTGTTTGTCCAGCGACACGTGAGTCTGCTCGGTCAACTCCTTTTGATTGCGATCCATTTGGATCAGCCGCTCATCGAGCTGGATGCGGCGGCGGAGTTGGCCTGTCAGCGTGCCATGCTTTTCCAGGGCGACGGTCAGGTCGGTTTCGCCGAGTTTGGCAAGGCCGGCGGCCAATTCTTTTTCCGCAGCCCGGGCATCGGCTCCAACTTTGTCGATCGCGTGTTGGGCCTCTTTGCGCCGCTTCTTGGCATTGGCGAGAGATTGGGCGGCACGGCGGAGCGATTTAAACTTCGGCGGCCGTTGGCTTACGCCAATCAGGCCGAAAGGAGCGCCTTGGGGCGCACTATATCCAAGCTGACCGCGGAGCGCAGTGATTTGCGTTTCCAATTGAGCGGCGGCAGCTTCCGCGTTGACAGCCTGCTGAGCGATCGAGGCGATCCAATCGCGCTGTTCGTGGAGGGCTTCAATGCGTGGGCTCTGCCGCCACAGAGGTTCATTGATGGAGAGCGCGTCGGCTTCTTCGCGCAGCGCACGTTTGCGCTGCTCTTCGGTAATTTCGCGACGCTTCAGAGCGTTGATCCGCCGCTGAAGCCGTTGCAGCCGTTCCACGGCCCCGGTGGGAACCTGGCCCACGGGTGGCATTGCTTCCAACTGGGCCGCCACGTCGATCCGCTCCAGCCATTTGGGTCGGATCGCCGTCGCGACGTCCAATAACCGCAATTCGATCTCGGCCGTGCGATGTTGTTGCTCGGCGGCGGAAACGTCCGCGGCGAGCGTCGTTCGTTCGCCGGAAAGTCGCATATAGCGCGCCATGCCCGTGCGGGCGGTGTCCAGTTCGGCCGTGATCCGGGCCTGTTCTGCCAGGAGTCGGCTGATGACGGAGGGACGGCCGTCGGCGGCCAGCAGGCGATCGCGCGAGGCATGCAGTTCGCGCTGCACGTCAACGAGCGAAACGCGGTCGAGACCGGTGGTGAGGTCATAGAGGTGTTTTGCGGCGTCGGTGTCGGTCAGTGTGCCGAGCTCCTGAATCTCACGTAGTCCGCAAGCATAAACATTGTTGAAGATAGCCTCGTCGATTCCACCCAACAGCGCTGCCAGCGCGGGTTCACCCTGCTGCGTGCCGTCGGGCGAAGTCACGACAGCCGAGTTTCCGCGTTCGTTCCACCGAGCGATTTCGCAGCGGCCTTGCGCCGTGTCCACCGCCAACGATCCGCCAGGACGCCCGCCACCCAGCGGGGGCAGATAGCGCTGCTTCCGGGCCGGCGAGAAGCCGTAGAGGATCGAGCGGATGAATTGCATCAGCGTTGTCTTGCCGGCCTCGTTGGGGCCGTGGAAGACGGTGGCCTGGCCGGAGAGTTCCCCCAGTTCCAGATCGCGCCACACGCCAAAACCGTCGATACGGATGTTCTTGATTCTCATCGCAAGGTTTCCCTAATAGCGGCACGCTTTAAATATTGTGAGCGGCACGGCGCTAGCCGCCGGTGAATCTGCCAAACGTCGCCACACACCGGTGGCTAGCGCCATTCCGCTCATGTTGTGATTGTTTCTTCACCATGTAATAATTCCGCGCCCAGCCAGGTAGCGTGGCTCAGCGCACGTCGGCGGGCGACAGGATCGTCCAGATTTACCAGTCCGGCGATCGAGCCTGCGTGTTGACGATCGCCAAGCAAGCGAGACATATCGAGCGGATGTTTTTCGTGGGTTTCCAGGTGTTGCACACGGCGGAGAAACTCGCCGAGGATCGTGTCTTCCTCATACCACTCAGCGGGCGGAGCCGCGGCCGGTTCGACGGTCAACTCGACTGACCAGCAGGGATGTTCGCTGTGTCCGAACTCGGCACGAAGAACACCCAGCAGTTCGCCAGCCAGCGGGCCGTGACGCAACGAACTCAAGAGCGGCCCATTGCCGACCAAGGTCCAGGAAACCAACAACGCAGTGTGAGGCGAAGCGGCCCGCAGTTCGGCTACGCGATGGTGCAGACGGGTTTCCAGGTCGGCCCGGCGGGTCGTGGCGTCGAACAAGATCCTTTGGCTCGACCAGCGGACGGAATCGGTTTCAATAAACGTGGTGCGGGGCGCACCGCGATCGTCTACGTGGATCAGCAGACAGCCGTGCGGCCCAGGTTCGCCCGGCTGCCGTCCTTGGGGACTGCCGCTGTAGCAGGCCGTGGTCGAAGTCAGGTCGATAGAGCGGGGTTCATGCTCGCCACCCAAGGCCCAGTAGTCCACACCCTGGCTACCGAGGCCGTCTGGTTCGGCGGCGCCATGAGCCACGGCAATGGTGAAAATGTCTTGAGGTTCGACGTAAAAGTCCTGCCCTTGAATCTTGTTGCGTTGACGCCAGCCGGCGCCGACGAGCCGGGCCAGCGGATGTCCGTCGCGCTGATAGAGCACTTCGGCTGCGCGGCCGCGCGGGAACAGATGCACATTGCCAGGCATCTGGCCCGTCATCGGCCAGCCTTCGACCGAATCGACGCGACCGGTGGCCCAGTAGACCGGAATCTTGCGGGCGGCCAAGCGCTCGAATTGACTAAGCAAGAAGCAGACGCCGCGCGGCCCGGCGTCGAGCGGGCTTAGCAGATCGCCGCTGAGCAGCAGCAGTTCGGCTTCCTCGGCCAGCACCGTATCGAAGACGCGGCGGGCGGCTTCGTAGGGAGCTTGCAGAAACAGATCCCGCAGATGGGGCGGCACATCGCTGACGCCGAACAGGGGCAATTCCAGATGAAAATCGCTTGCGTGAACAAGTCGAAACGGCCAACCAGACATGGGCGCCTCCGTGCGCGCAGCATTACGAGATGGATATCAATACTGGCAAGCAGTCTATCCCATTCCCCCTGACGGCTCCATCCTGATTTACTATTCGTGATCAGCCGCCACGCGCTAGCGTCCGGTCCTGCGTGAGTAACCGGCAAAGACCGGGGGCTAGCGCCCGGCGGCTGATGTGTGGAAGTCTGGAGCTAGCAATGCTACTATCCGTTTTTGCGGGCACAACATTTGAAGATCGATCCATGTCAGAACTCAGTAGCTTGTTTTTTCTCTTGATGGTGATTGTGGGATTGTTGACGGCCGCGATCCGTCGCAACAACTTGGCCGGCATGAGCGTGGTCCGCGTTTGCATCACGGCGATGCTGATTGCCATAGTCGGCGGACCGGCAGTGGGCGGGGTCTTTTGGCTGCTGGATCGGTACGTCGTTCACGCCTATCTGGACTCATATTCCACCTGGCCGGAAATAATCTTCGCCTGGCGAATGTATGCGACGCTCGGCACCATCGCCGGCTCCGTGATTGGGCTGATGTGGGGATTGATCACGGTGCTGGCCAGCCTGGGGCGACGCCGCCCATAAAGTTAATTTGATGTTTATTTGGTCATGATTTTGGGCAATATGACAATTTGACGACCGACCCGGCTGAACCCGCGA
>JAIOQB010000418.1 GCA_021413585.1 Planctomycetia bacterium | reverse complement strand
GGAGCACGACCATCACGGGAACGAATGCGTCTGGAATCAGACAAACGCTGGTCGCGGCCGCCTTCGCTCCCACACTGAAGGATGGTTCAATCAGCATGCCAACCACCACGGTTGACGTGGCCGCGTCGACCATCTTCAATCTCAGCGCTGCCCCGGCGACGACGGCCACGTTTGGTGACTTGCAGATGGATGCGGGCACCCTGTCGTTCACCAGTGCCCCTCCCAGCGTGACGTTCAGTAACATCAAGGCCACGGGCAACTCGGCGGTTGCAGCCGGCACGGGAATCGATCTCAGTGGCGGACAAATTGACGTGGATCCTTTGGCCGTCCTGACGGTGAATGCCGTCGTCGGGGGGACCAATGTTACCAAGATCGGCGCCGGCAAAGTGGCGCTGACGGGTAATGACACGTACACCGGCACCACGACCGTCAACAATGGCACGTTGGCGATCAATGGCACCCACGCGGCGGGGGCGGGCAACCTCACGGTCAACAGCAACGGCAGGCTCCAGGGATCGGGCGGCACCGACGCGGACCTGTTTGTGGTCGGCGGCACGGTCGCGCCGGGCAACAGCATCCAATCGCTGGGCACCGGCTCGATCAGCTTCAGCGGCGGCACGTTCGAGTATGAACTCGACACGAGCTTGACGCCCGGTGACACCGCTGACCTGCTGTACGGCGACAACAACAGCACGCTGTCGTTGACCGGCAGCCCCGCACTGTCGCTGATCGATCTCGGCGGCAATTTGCTGCTGCCGATCGGTACCAAGTTCACGCTGATCGCCTACGATACCCCGTGGGATGGCACCAGTATCTTTGACACGTACGCCAACAACAGCATTTTCTCCTTCGCCGGCAACTACTGGACGATCAAATACGACGACACGGTCGCCGGTGTAAACTTCAACGCGGATGCGACTGCCACCGATACGACGTTCGTCACAATCACCACCGTGGAGTTGGCATCCCCCGCGCCTGAGCCCTCGACAATCGCGTTAGCCGGGCTGGGGCTCGTTGGCCTCGGCTGCGTCGCCCTGCGGAAGAAGTATCGCCGGACGTAGCGCTGTGCGATCGTATAGTACGTAACCGCGTCAGCCCCGCCCGGCCTTTGGCCTGGCGGGGCTTTTCCTTCCACAACTCCCTCAAAACGCTGTTCCCCCCGAGTTAGTTGTCTTGGCTTAGGAATTAGGTTAATCTGGGCAAGCTGTGGGTCTGTTTAATGGCGCTAACTGAGGGGCGAAGAATGCGAACACGAACTATCAATCTGGCGTTGCTGGTGATCTGCTGCGTGCTTCTCTCCGGTGTGTTGTGCGGTTGCCATCACAGGGTCAAGGCCAGCTCCGGTTGCTCGGTCTCTGCGATTTCCGATATCGCCACCACCGCTCAGGATGTTCCCAGGCTGATCGACGTGCTGGCGAACGACACCGCGTCGCAAGCGGGCACGGAAGTAGGCCCCAGCGGCATTGCCTCCGTCACGGCGACGACCGCGCAGGGAGGGACGGCGGTAATTTCAGGCACTCAGATTCTCTATACTCCGCCACCAGCGCCCACCGGCGGTCCTACTGATGTAAAGAATATCTCCACCGGGATCAACGATGCCACGGGCGATAAACTTGCAGATAATGAATTAGATACTGACTACATCATTGCACCTGGAGGAACCGGAGGCCGCGTTGGCGATGTTCCCCGCGCTGAGCGGAACTTACTTGCCCCCCCCTATATTACTGATGATGCCTCAACTGCTTCTACTTGGCTCCTCCTAAGTGGTGGCGACGTGAATGGCTCGGCCGTGCCTCCGGGTACTTATTTTTGGGATGTGAAAGTCAATGCTACTGGCTTTGCCCCGTCGACCATGCAGATAGTCGGATTGCGAGTTGCCTTCGACAATCAACTCCTTGCGATTTATGTCAACGACGTTTTGATTTTACCCAATCCAGTGAATGCGAATCCGTCATTCAGTTTTGTGACCATTGGAGATGTGGGGCTCGGCGCCTTCAAAAGCGGCGTCAACAAAATTCGTTTCGTGGTTAACAATACGGGTCAGGTTAACACTGACATGGCCCTCCGCGTTGAAGGACTCGTGCAAGGGGTTCAATCGACCAGCATTACCGCCCCCTTCGTCGACACGTTCGATTATTTTATTGCCGATCCGTGCGGCGTCTCGACAGATAGGGCAACAGTGGCTGTCCACGTGACGGCGCCGACAGGCACCACCGCCACAGGACCGGCCCAGGTGTTGCTGGTGAATAATTCGTCCACCGAAGTCAGATATTACGTGGCGGGCACGGGCGTCGATGTGTTGCAGCCGCACGGCAAGACGGTGGGTCCGATCAACGTGGATTCCGGCACTGGCGTGCAGATCCGCGTCGTGGCGCTGCTGCCCACAACGACGCTCACCACCGACATCACGGCCGACATGGTTCCCGATGGGCTCTACACGATCATCTACACCGACCCCGGCGACGGCAGCGCTCCGACGGTGGAATTGAAGGAATAGCCCCGGGCTCCGCACCATAGCCCCGGGCTCTGCCCGGGGGTGACGCTGAAGTGTGAAGGGCGCGAAGGTTTGAAGAGTGAGAAGGGTTGAAGCCCCAGTGGTTGATTCTGGGGCATCACTGCGCTCTGCCCCAGGCACCCACCCCTCACTCGCGGACGTACAGTTGCCAGTAAACGCATAATGTTGGCATTGCTCTTCGTCCCTCCCTGGCGCGTTGATCTTGCGACGAGTTTCGCAATGTCCGGGCTGGCGGCGCCACCCCCCCCCCGGGCAGAGCCGGGGGCTATTTTGGCGTGTGGCGTAACCCCCGAAAAAAATCTCCCCAAGCCGTGTAACATCCGGCTCGATCCTCCGCTTGGCTAGGTAGTGGGACGTTTGATCCCACAACGCACACCCCCAGCCTGAGGAGAATCGCCATGTCTCGCACGATCCACACCGCCCTGATGTCCGCCGCCCTGTTGGGCCTGATGTTGTCCGCCGCCGACGCGTTTGCGAAGGGTTCCGGCAACAACAGCCACAACTCGTCGAACTCGCAAGGCTCGTCGAAGAGCGGCTCGATGGGCAGCTCGAGCAAGTCGATGGGCAATCCGTCGAAGAATAGCCCCAGCAAGAACAGCTCGTCGAAGTGTTACGACAAGTCGCAGTGTTACGACAAGTGTTTTGACAAGTGCCGCACCAGTTGCTACCCGAGCTGCTACGACAAGTTCTGCTGGCCTTCGTACGGCTGCGACTACGGTTGCTACAGCAACTGCTGGCCGACCTGCTACACGCCGTGCTATGAGACGTGCTATACGACGTGCTTCCCCACCTGCTATGAGACGTGTGCCCCGACGTGCGTCCCAACGTGCTACGGCAGTGTGATCCAGATGCCCATGCTCGCTAAGCACGGAGTGGTCAAGCAACCGCTGCAATTCCAGAAGAAACCGGCTCAGATGTCGATCCACCGGTAAACAACCCGCTGCTTGAATCCCCGGCCCGCCCAGCGGCCGGAAGGCACAACGCCTTCCGGCCGCTGGTTTTATTGGTGGGTGGCAAACGGCCGACCTGCATGGAGGTTAATCCGCCGCGATGGCTCCCGATAACTAAACCGCCTGCACGAAACCTTCACCCGCTGTGCTGGTTCAATTAAGATAGCCATTTCCTACTGAAGCCCCGCGCATCGCCTCCTTGCGTCTCGCCTCCCTTCCTGAAGGAACCTCTCATGTTCCGTTTTGCCACGGCTTCTCTGATGTCTGCCTTGCTCGGCGCGATCTTCCTTGTCGCGACACCCGTCAGGGGAGCCGGCTCGGCCGACTTGCCACGTGCCGGCACGCGGCCGAACATCATCCTGATACTGTCAGACGACGTCGGCCTGGGGGACATCCATTGCACCGGCGGGCCGTTTAAAACCCCGCACATCGATGCCTTGGCGGCAGGGGGGACGCGGTTTGAGTATTGCTATGCCACGCCGCTGTGCGGGCCGTCGCGGTGCGAGCTGCTCACCGGCCGGTACCCGTTTCGCACGGGACTCAACAGCAACCGCAGCAAGAACGCGGTCGACCCCAGCCGCGAGACGATGATCCCCACAGTGTTGAGTAAGGCCGGCTATGCGACCGCCAGCGTAGGCAAATGGGGGCAGATCTGCCTGGGCCCCGGCGAGTGGGGTTTTGACAAGTACCTGAAGTTCCCGGGCAGCGGCCGCTACTGGCGTGATCAGACCACGCATTACAACGTCAACGGTCAGATGCACGAGCTTCCCGAGGGAAAATACCTGCCCGACATCATGCAGCAGTTCGCCCTCCGCTTCATCGCCCAGCACAAGGACCAGCCATTCTTTCTGTACTATCCGATGTCGCAGATGCACGGCCCGATCGTTCGCACGCCGGAAAGCAAGCCTGGAGCTTCGAAGAACCGGTTGTATGTTGACAACATCGAATACATGGACAAGCTCGTCGGAGAACTGACCGACGAACTCGACAAGCAGCACCTGCGCGAAAAGACGCTGGTGCTGTTCACCGGAGACAATGGCACGGCCCGCTTTGGCGTGGAGCGGGCGACCGTTGACGGCCGGCCGATCAGCGGCATGAAAAATACGATGCTCGAAGGGGGGAGCCGGGTGCCATTGATCGCCAACTGGCCCGGGGTCACGCCAGCGGGCAAAGTGAATCACGACCTGATCGACTTCAGCGACTTCTTCGCCACGCTGGCCGAGCTGGGGCAGGCGAAGCTTACCGCGGACTTGAAGCTCGACAGCCACAGCTTCGCGCCGCAAATCCGGAGCGAAAAGGGGACGCCCCGCGAGTGGGTTTTTGTCGAGCTGGACGGCAAATCGTACGCCCGCGACGCGCGGTACAAGCTGACCGACGGCGGCGAACTGTTCGATTTGGTGGAAGCGCCGTTTAAGGAAACCTTGATCGCCATCGACACGAAGGACGAAGGAGCCGCGGCCGCCAGGAAAAAACTGTAAGCGGTTCTGGACCAGCACCCCGCCGCTCCCGCGGCCCCCGACGACAAGGGACCGGGGAAGCAGAAGAAGCGTGCGCGCAAAGCAGCCGGTGCGACGAAATGACGGCCGTTGCTCGCCGTGAAAGAATTTTGGGAGACAACCATGAATCGACACGTGTCTTCGCTGACGGTTTTCGTGGCCGTGGTTTTGCAGTGCAGGCCGAGCAGGCCCGGTCCGCCGAAAAGTTGGCCATTCAGTCGTTCCAGTCGAATGGCGTGAAGATTGTGTATTTTGTCCAGGGGCACGGGGAGCCGGTCGTGCTTATCCACGGTTGGCTGTCGTCGGCCGGGATCAATTGGGCCTTGCCGGGCATCGCCGGATCTGTTGTCCAAGAACTTCCAGGTGATTGCCCTAGACGTGCGCGGACATGGGCTATCGGACAAGCCGACCAGGGAAGATGCCTATGGACCAGAGTTGGTCGGCGACGTGATCCGTCTGATGGATCATCTCCACATCAAAAAGGCCCACATCGTCGGCTATTCGATGGGCGGAATCATCGCGGGTTGATTCATAGCGCATCATCCCGACCGCACTCTTTCCGGGACGCTCTGCGGCATGGGATGGCTGAAGACGGGAAGCGCACCGCGGTGGATGTTTGCTCAAATTAGCCGAAACGATCCGAACGCCCAGGCCCAGGCGCTGTGCGGTCGGAGTCTGGCCAAATTGGCGCTCACGGAACGCGAAATAAAACCCATCCACGTGCCGATGGCGGTCGTGGTTGGCGACAAGGATATCGTCAAGAACCTCTACGTCGAGCCGCTGAAAAAGGTGCGCGGCGACTGTCCGGTGGTTGAGATCAAGGATGCCGACCATCTGACTTGCATTCCGCGGCCGCAGTTCGGCGAAACGATCGCGGCGTGGCTGAAGAAGAACAGCAACTAGGCCTTTGCTGCGTTCCAACAGAGGTAGGGCACGACGCGAAACGCCCGCAACGCAGGCCCGCAAAAAATCGACTTCAAAAATGCACCTGATCTGCAAACCAAGGCTGCCATAAGATCCAAGCTAGGCAGCGAAAAGTCCTTCGTTCCCGATGTGGAAACAACTGCAATCACGACACCAGGCAATAGTTAGTCGGCGGATTTTTTTTGCTGTTGGAGCAGCGTTTCCACCTGGCCCAGGTACATTTGTGCCTGGGCGTGATTCGGGCTGAGTCGTAGCGCCTCCCGGTAGTGCATCGCGGCCTCGTCCAAGCGTCCCAGGCTCTGCAGGGCGTTTCCCCAGTTGATGTGGGCACTAGGGTAGTTCGGTTTGATTTGCAAGGCCATTTGGTAGTGGGTCGTCGCCTCCTCAAAACGTCCCAGGCTCTGCAAGGCGGCGCCCCAATTGTTGTGGTTCGTTGCCACATTCGGATCGAGCTGCTCCGCCTGTTGGTAATGCGGCACTGCTTCCTCAAAGCGTCCCAGACTCTGCAGGGCATTCCCCCAGTTCCGGTGGGCCTCGGCGTAGTGCGGGTCGATTTGCAAGGCCTGCTCGAAGTGCGGCACGGCCTCCGCAACGCGTCCGCTCGTCTTTAAAGCTTTACCCCAGTTATTATGGGCCTCGGCGAATTTCGGCTCGATCCGCAAGGCCGCTTGGTAGTGGGCCATCGCTTCATCAACACGTCCCAGGCCCGCCAGGGTGGCGCCCCAGTTGTTGTGGGCCATGGCCAGGTTGGGATCCAGCCGCACGGCCGCTTGGAAGTGCTCCAGCGCCTCCTCCAGGCTTCCCAGTCCCACCAGGGCGTTGCCCCAATTATAGTGGGCCTCGGCGAAGTTTGGATTCATTTGAAAGGCCTGTTGGTAGTGGATGATCGCCTCCTCAAGGCGTCCCTGGCGCTGCAGGGCCGCGGCCCAATTGTTATGGGCCTCGGCGTAGTGCGGGTTGATTTGCAAGGCCTCTTGATAGTGCGACACCGCCTCGTCCATGTGGCCCTGATCTGCCAGAGTGGCGCCCCAGTTCAGGTAGGCCCGGGGATTCCGAGGCATTTTCCCCGCAGCGTCTCGCCAAATCGTCGCCGACGACCGGTAATCCTCATTGCGCCGCATCGTCATCGCCGCGAACAAGATCACCAGTGCCAGGGCTGCTGCTCCAGCCACCCACTCCAGCCGTCGCCATTGGCCAGGCAACCGCTCCAGGATCGTGACCACGGACACCACTCCCAGAACGATCACCGCCGCCAACGACAAGTACATGCGGTGCTCAAACACCACATCGGCAATCGGCACGAAACTGGAAGTTGGTGCGAGAATCAGGAAGAATGACAAGCCGACAAACCCCAGCGCCGGCCGCCGCCGCCAGGCCCAAGCCGTGAGCAGCAACAGCCCGCCCACGAGGATGGATTGTGGCAAAACGTCGGTGACCGACTTGGCCAGTGGCCAGCCGGTTCCGTAGTCCAGGCACAGGGGATGGGGCCAGAAGGTCAGTCGCAGGTAATGCACAATCCCGCCGGCCTGTGTCAACAGATAGGACCAAGGCGGGATGTCCTTGTACGCAACGTTGGCGGTCGGCGCATGAACGCCAACATGCATTGCCCCCCGAACCATCAAGACCACCAAGAGCAACCATGTCCCAGCCAAACCCGCATACAGTCCCCAGCGGCGTCGCACCACCTCTCTCCACGAGGCCGCCAGGAACACGCGATCGTACAGCAGCACCATGAGCGGCGCGGTGACCATGACCTCCTTGCTGGCCATCCCCAGCGCGCAACTGACCACGGCCCCCGCACCCCACAAGTTCGCACGCGCGGAATCGTCGCTGCGAATCACACAGTACAGGGTCAGCAGGTAGAACAAGCCCATCAAAGATTCACAGCGCTGCCAGACATACGTCACGCTCTCGGTCTGCAGCGGATGCACCACCCAGAGCATGGCCACCAGGCCTGCCAGCAAGGGAGCTGAACCGGCCCGTTTCCATTGGACGCGTTTCGACTCCATGCTTCGCCGCACCACGGCATACAACAGCAGCGCGGCCAGCAAATGGATGCCTACGTTCACCACGTGATAGCCCCACGGTTTGAGGCCACCCAGCGCGTAGTTGACCGCGAATGAGAAATTGATCGCCGGTCGCGTGCTGTGCGTGAGAATCTCTCGCGGCCGCCACAGGGACCGGATGTAAGGATTCTTGACGATGTACAGCCCGTCGTCGAAGACGAATTCGTTGTGCAGGCAGTTGAAGTAAGCTGCCAGTCCGGCTGCCAGCACAACCCACGGAATAAGTCGCTCTAGCCTTGTCATGAGAGGACGTGCTACCCAAGGTCGCCGATGGAGACGACTTGTTTAGGCTCGTAGTGCAATTGGACAATCTGCGCCAAATTCTACCACGGCGCCGCAAGTTTTGCGAACGAGTTGCGGCTCCCCTCATGCCCAGGCTCCGTCTACCTGCCGTAACGCACGCCATTGAGGCGCCAAAGAAGCACCAAGACCGCCGGTCGATTCGCGCCTAGAATGGAGTACCATGTGGGAGGTGGGTCACCCCGTACGGAGCGGCCCCGCCGTCGGCTGAGGAAGTGAGGAATCGTAGGATGTTACGTCACTCCGGCGCGCAGAGCACGAATCCTCCGGCGGTCGACCGCAGCGCGTCGCGGTGGGGAGATCGCCGCTGGTGGCTGGTGGCGCTGGTGGCCTTGGTGGCGCTGGGGGCCGATCTGGCGGTGTGGCGTTCGTTGCGGGCTCGCGACGATAAGCTGCTCCAGGCCCGTTTTTATCTCGACGCCGACGACTTCAACAATTCGCTCCGCTCGGAGATGGCGCGGAACGTGGAAACTTTGACCGCAGTCGCGGCGTTCTACGAAAGTTCCGACTTTGTGGAGCGGGCCGAGTTTCGCCGGTTTCTCGCGCCGTTGATGTCGCACCGGCCGTCCTTGCTGGCGGTCGAGTGGCGTCCGCGCGTCCACCGGGGGGAACGGGAAGCATTTGAAACCAGGCTCAAGGAAGAAACGGGCGTCAACACCGGCATCCGCATCTGGGACGCACAAGATCAGCAGGTTCCGGCGCCCGTGGCGAACGAATATTTTCCCGTCGGCTATGTCGAGCCGCTGGCAAGCAACCGCAGCGTGCTAGGGGTGGACTCTTATCCTGAGCCGTCGCGGCGCAAGGCCATGACTGACGCGTGCGAAACTGGCGACCCGATGGCCGCCCCGTGGCAGCGATTGCGGCGGCTCGGCCCGACGCGCAGCGACACGCAGGGAGTGCTGATCTTTGTCCCCGTCTACAGCAAGCCGTGGCCGATGATCGCGATCGAAGACCGGCGAAAGCGGTTGATCGGCTACGTCGTGGGCGTGATGTGGCTGGCCGAGGGGGTGCAGCGCGCTGCCCGCAGCTTGCACGAGGCGGGCTTGGAGGCGGTGCTGTTTGACGGTACAGCCGATACGCCGGGGGTCAAACGGTTTGTCTACGAATCGCGCCCCGCCTCGGCGCTGCGCGTGTCGACCGAGCCCTGGCACTCGCCGCCGGGGGGAATTCGCAAAGAGGACGTGTTGAATGTCGCCGGCCGGCAGTGGCAGGTGATTTGCATTCCTTCCGCGCAATATATCGCTGCGCACCACACCTGGGTTCCGCTGATGAGCCTGCTGGTGGGTTTTGCCCTGGGAAGCCTGCTGGTGGGACTGGTGGCGGTGCTGGTTTCGCAAAATGTGCTGGTGGCCCGGCAGGTGGCGGAGCGCACCGCCGCGCTGCGCCGCAGCAACGAACAGCTTGAGGAGTTCGCCTACGTCGCTTCGCACGATCTGCAAGAGCCGTTGCGGGCGGTGGCCGGTTATTGCCAACTCCTCTCCCGCCGCTACCAGGGCCGGATCGATAGTGACGCCGACGAGTTCATCAAGTTCGCGGTGGACGGGGCCACCCGGATGAAGACGTTGATCAACGATCTGTTGGCCTACTCACGCGTCAGCACGCACGGCCAGCCCTTCGCGCCAACGGATTTAAACGAGGCGCTCGCCCGCGCCCGCGACAATCTCCGCGCGGCCATCGAGGAAAGCGGCGCGGTGGTCACCAGCGATCGATTGCCCGTGGTGCCGGCGGACTCCACGCAAATGGTGCAGTTGCTGCAAAATCTACTGGGCAACGCCATCAAGTATCGCAGCCAGCAACCGCCGGTCGTTCACATTTCGGTCGAAGAGCAACCAGATCACTGGCTGTTGAAGGTCCGGGACAACGGCATTGGCATCGACCCGCAATTTGCCGAACGGATTTTTGTGATCTTCCAGCGACTGCACACGCGGGACGAATATCCGGGCACGGGCGTGGGGCTGGCAATCTGCCAGCAGATTGTCGTGCGCCATGGGGGCCGGATTGGAGTAGAATCACAGCCGGGGGCCGGCGCCACGTTTTGGTGTACGCTGGCGAAGCACGGGGAGGCCAGACCATGATCGAAAGCAGCCGCGGCAGAGAGCGAGAATTGCGGCCGGTGTGCGTGCTGTTGGTGGAAGACAGCCCCAGCGACGCCCGGCTGATGCTCGAAGCGCTTAAAGAAGGACAGTCGCAAGTCACGGTGCAGCACGTCAGCGACGGTGAGATGGCGCTAGCCTACCTGCGGCGGCAGGGAGACTATGCCCAGGCCGAGCGGCCCGATCTGATTTTTCTGGATCTCAATTTGCCGCGCCGCAGCGGACTGGAAGTGCTCTCCGAGATCAAGCAGGATGAGGGTCTGCGGAGCATTCCGGTGGTCGTGCTGACCACGTCAAGCGACACGCACGACGTACGCGAGTCGTATCAACTCAGCGCCAGTTGTTATGTGACCAAGCCGGTGGACTTGGAAGAGTTTGTGGAAGCGGTGCGGACGATCGACCACTTTTTCTTTTCGGTGGCCACGCTGCCGCCGCATGGGTGAGGCCAAATTCAAGTGAGCGGTACGGCGCTAGCCGCCGGTCCCGCGGAAGGCGTCGCCACACGGACCGGTGGCTAGCGCCATTCCGCTCACGCTAATCCACATTCGGCAGAATTACGTCATCCAGCCACAGGCGGCGAAGTTGGCGGACCAACTGCAGAAACTTTTCCAGCTCGACCGGTTTGACCATGTAGCCGTCCACGTGCAGCATCTCGCCGCGAAGCTTGTCCTCGTGGGCGCGCGAGGCGGTCAGAATGACCACCGGAATGTGCTGCAATTCAAAGTCGGATTTGATCTCGGACAGCACTTCGCGGCCGTCCTTGCCCGGCAGATCGAGATCCAGCAGCACCAGATCTGGCCGCGGCGCCCGGGCGAACCGGCCTTCCTGCTGCAGGAACTCCATGGCCTCGGTCCCATGCCGCACGAGCGACAGGCGATGAATGATGCGGCCTTCTTTGAGGGCCTCGATTGCCAACCGAGCGTCCGATAGACTGTCCTCGACGAGCAAGATTTCCATGGGTCGGCCGACCGTATCGGGCAACATGCGCAGGCCTCCTAAGTTGCAGGTGAAGCAAGTGCTGGCGAAGAATGGCCTTCGCCCAGCGCCCCACAAGCCCTCCACGCTCAATGATAGAAGTCCTACGCCGCCGGGTCAAAGCCGGTTCAGGGCCTGCACGCCAAATGTGGCCGTTTTTGAGCCACCCGGTTTATCCCCGTGAAAAAATGCCGGCACTCTGTTGTCGCGGAACCAGTTGTGTCGGCCCGCCAAAGTGTGACCACAAACAAGGTGCGATGAACATGCCAACGACGATGCTGACCCATGGGATAATGGCGCTCGCGCTGGCGGTTGGCTCGGCCGCCGCGGCATGGTCGGCCGAGGCGGCTGTCGCGTCCGCCACGGCTTCCCGCTTCGAGCCGACAGCCAAATACGAGCGGCGCGAAGTCGAAGGCTGGCCGGTCCGCATCTCCAGCGAGTTCGCCCGTCAGCCGCCGGCGCTGCTGGCCGACACGCTTAAGCTGTTGGGGCATCATCTCTATCAGGCTTCGCGCGTGGTGCCGGCCGATGCGCTGCAGCGGCTGAAGTCGGTGGTGATCTGGATTGAGGTTCGCGAGCCGCATCACCCGTGCATGTGTTATCACCCCGACGCCGGCTGGCTGCGCGACAACGGCATGAACCCGGACAAGGCCCGCGGCGTGGAGATTGCCAACGCCGCCACGTTTTCCGCGTGGTCGGAGCGGCAACCGTGGATGGTGCTGCACGAGTTGGCCCACGCCTATCACCACCAGTTTCTTCCGGGCGGCTTCGAAAATGCCGAAGTGCGCGACGCCTACCGGCGGGCGATTGCCGCGAAGTTGTACGGAGTGGTACTGTATGGCGACGGGCGGCAGCGGCAGTCGTATGCCGCCACCAACCCTCAGGAGTTTTTTGCCGAATCGAGCGAAGCATTTTTCGGCACTAACGATTTCTATCCGTTCGTGCGTGCCGAGTTGCTGCAATACGATCCGACGACCCACGCCTTGCTGACGCGGCTGTGGGGCATTGGGCATCCCGCTGACCACGGGCATTCGGCCGACCATAAGTAAACTGAAACGGCGCAACCATGCTGAGCTTGAAATCCGACACGCGTCCCGAGTGGATCCGCGAAGTCGCCGAGAACCTGGATGAAGTGCTGATCGACCATGCGCACTGCGAGAAAAAGGCGGCCGGCACGGCGATGAACCTGCTGTTCGCCTACGTCGATCAGGAGCCGCTCTGCCGCGAACTCTCAGCGATTGTCGTTGAGGAGCTGGAGCATTTTGGCATGGTGCTCGATCTGCTCTCTCGCCGCGGGATCCGATTTCGCCGGCTGGCGCCGAGCCAGTATGGCCGGAAGCTCAACGACCTGGTGCGCAAGCTCGAGCCGGGGCGCGGGGTCGACCGGTTGCTGGTCGCCAGCCTGATCGAAGCCCGCTCGTGCGAGCGGTTTGCGTGGCTCCGCGACCACCTGGCCGACGCCGAGCTAGCAGCGTTCTATGGCAGCCTTTTCGAGTCTGAGGCGCGGCATCACAGCAGCTATGTGCAGATGGCCTGCCTGTTTGCCGAAGAAGAGGTGGTCCGGGCCCGGCTGGAGGAATTGGCCCAGGCAGAGGCCGAGATCATTGCCGTGGGGGAAACGCCCGTGCGGGTGCATAGTTAGGTCAAAAAGCTTAGCCAGCGTGGAAGCTAAAATGGATAATCCCTTCGGGCGAGGGGGCAGGGGATGCGATTTTGAAGGGAAGTGGGCCGGAATCGACCAATTCCTGGCCCTCGATTTAGCTTTCAAAGACAGCTCGAAAAAGCTGCCAGGAACACAATAGTTGATTAATTCGACGCTTTCTTGTTACACTACTCACTTCACTTACCTTCCCAGAGGGTCGGCACGCCAATGCCCGGCCTAGCTTCCGACGTGGTGGCTCCACTGCGACGGGACAAACGGGGTCTGCTTGAGTTTCAGGGGCGTACTCACGACGATCGCCGGCGCCGCTTTCAGGCGGTGGCGGGCATAGGGGAGATTGTTGCTATGACGTGGAATCATTGCCCGGCTGCGGCCAGGCGTGCGCGAATTGTCCGCCGCGGTTTTACCCTGGTCGAACTGCTGGTGGTGATCGCCATCATCGGCATCTTGATCGGCCTGCTGTTGCCCGCCATCCAAACGGCCCGCGAAGCGGCCCGCCGTGCCGATTGTCAAAGCCGGATGCGGCAAGTGGCCATGGCCGTGTCGAGCTACGCCAGCCAGAACGGCGATCAGATTCCCGTGGGCATTTACAACACGAACCTGTACACTGCTCAAACCGCGATCCTGCCGTTCCTTGAAGCGTCGACGACCTATAAATTGTTCGGCCAATTTACCGCCTCGACCACGACGCTCTCAAACGCCACGCAGAAGCGGCTGCCGATTTTTATCTGCCCCAGCGACAATCCCAACGGCACGATCACCCCTCTTGCCGGCAAGAACGGCGCTTCCGGCACCTATGGCCGCTCGAATATGGTCATGTGCTTCGGCTCCACTACGCTCACGCCGTCAGCGGCCAACTCGCTTAGCCTGGGAGTGTTCCGTACCAACTCCGCTTCAAGCTACGCCGTGATGTCGATTGACGGCACCTCAAACACTGCCATGGTCAGTGAAGTCGTTTCCGGAAAAACCACCTCCGATCCGTCGGGAGCGTGGGCGCTCGGGGATGCTGGCGCCTGTGGTTACACTCACGCGCTGCTGCCAACCAATAGCCCGGCTGCTCCAACCACTGCGACCAGCCCCACGGACTTCACGATTGCTACGGCTGGGGCCAGTAGCAATCACCCGGGCGGCGTGAATGTGGTATTTGGCGACAATCACGTCGCGATGATTGCCACCTCGGTGGCCTTAAACACTTGGCAGGCCTACGGCACTGCCAACGGCGGCGAAGCCATCCTCTCCGGAAACTGAGCGCGCGCCGAGCAACGCGGGTGTGTGCATCCGCGGTTTTTGCGATGGAAAAGGTGGGCACTGTCACCCAAGCGTCATACCTTGGTCACCGCCAAAATTATTGTTGCCTACGGGCGCCCGGTTTTTGTGATTCGGCGGTTGGGGGCATGGTCCCCGGCGAGCGCTCGACGCGATCAATCTTCGCTTGCGTCGCTTTGCTTTTGGCGGAATCTTCTTTCTTGTCTGCTTTGTCTAACGGTGCTTTGTCCAACGCTGCCACGGATTGCCGCCACGCGGCCAAGGCCTCGGCATTTCGACCAAGCTTGTGCAGTACATCTCCCAAGTGGTCCAGCACCACCCCGTCGGGATTCTTTTCGGCCGCGGCTCGCTTCAGTTCCACCAGCGCCTCTTCGTTGCGACCCAGCCGAAACAGCGCCCAGCCGAGACTGTCGCGATAGGCCAGGTTTTCCGGCTCGGCGGCCACCGCTTCGCGGAGCATCGTGAGTGCGCGGTTGAGGTGTACTCCCTGGTCGGCCCACAGGTAGCCCAGGTCGTTGCGGGCACTGATATTGTCGGGATACTCGTCGAGCACCTGCTCGAGCAGCTCGATGGCTTCGGCCGAGTTGCCGGTTTGCACGTTGAGGCTGGCCCAGGTGCTGCGGGCTTCGCGCACCTCCTCGCGCACGCCGGGGACGTCGTACACGCGGTCGAACTTTCGCAGCACTTCGGCGAACGCCTGGCGGGCCTGGTCGTACCGCTTGGCGCGATACAACACCCAGCCGATCCGGCTGAGCGACTCCGGCGTGGGAGTGGGCCCGACGGCCGCTCTCCGGGCCGCCACCAGCGCCCCGTCAAACCGGCCATCCATCGCCAGCGCGCCGGCCAGGTAGTAGTACAAGGCCGGATTGTCGGGCGAGATCGCCTTCTCGTCCAAGGCGCGTTGAAACACGCGGGCCGCTTCCGCAAAACGGTCGCCGGTGAGCAGGGCCAGGCCCCAGGCGGAAAACACGGCGCCTTGCTCGCTTTTATCGGGTTGCTCCTTGTCGGTGGCCAGCGCGAGTTCAAAAAACCGGTTGGACATTTCAAACTGTTTCCCTTCGGCCGCGAGCAGCGCCAATGCCAGCCGTTCCCCTTGCGCGAGCGTCGGCGGCTTGGCCTTAAGCCGCTTGTCGGCCTCAGCCGCCACGGCGTCGAGCGTCGCCTTGTAGCCGCTGATTGCCAGCGATCCGGCGCCGAGCACGCTGAGCATGCCCGTCTTCGTCACGGCGTTTCCCAACGTGGTCAGAAGCGGTCCGTTCTGCCCGCTCTTGCGCAGCGACTCGACCAGGCCGCGATACGCTTCGGAGGCCGGTTTGGCGGCAAGCAGCTTCTCGTAGAGTTGTTGTGCCTTATCGAGCTTGTCGGCGGCCAGGTATTGCGAGGCGAGATAGTACGCCAGCGGATCGTTCAGTTCGTCGGTTGCCCGAGCGCGTTCGAGCTTGCCCAACAATTCGCCGCTGCGCTGCTGCTTGGTCAGCACGTCGGCCAGCAGGCGATAGGGGCCCTCTCCCTGGCCATGGCGGCGGTCGGTCAGGTAGCGGTCGAGCTTGGCGAGCGCGTCGTCGTACTTCCGCGCCGCGAAGGCGATTTGCGCCCGGCCATAGAGCAGCAGGCCCGGATCGTCGGATAGCTTTGCCGAGCGCTCCCAAACATCGGCCGCGTCGGAGTCGCGCCCGGCCCGCAGATAGGCTTCGGCGATCGTGGCCAGCAGGGCTTCGGAATCCCCCTGCACCAGCTTGAGCGTTTCTGGATCCAGGCCGAACGCGTCCGGCTTTTTCATCGCCGCGTCGACGTGGGCTAGCGCGGCGGCGGCAGCGGAGTAGCGGCCCGCCTGCAAATAAAGCTCACCCGCCTGCTTGTGCAGCTCGACCCACACCGGCGAAGGCGTGGCGCCGGGCTGTTGCGTCACCGATTTCTCATACGCGGAGAGCGCATCGGCCGTGCGTCCTTCCTGCCGCAGAAAGATCACCGCCCGCAACAGGTCGAGCGGCTCGGCCGGCGTACGCATCACCAGCTCGCTGGCGTAGCGGGCGGCCACCATGTGGCGGTTGAGTTCGCGAGCCAGCGCGACGCACCGCCGCAGGGCCTCGACGTTTTGCGGATCGTAGCGATACGCGCGGGCATAGTTCGCCAGCGCCGCGGAGTTCCTGCCGCTCCGCTCCTGGATTCGCGCCGCGGCGTAGTGGCTGAGCGCCGTGAGGCGATCGTCTTCGTGCTCGGTGCGAGTTTGGCGCGGGAGCAGCGGAGCCAACTCGTCATCGGCCGGCTGCACGGCATTGGGACCGTTGGCCGGTTTGGCGGTCGATTGCTGCGGCGCGGGCGGGTTGGCAACCGTCGCCGCATGCAGCAGGGGAGTGGAGGCCGCGCCGAACAGAACTAACGCGAAGGGGATCGCACGCAGTAGCCGCCTACGCGCCGACCGGGTGCAATTCAAAGCCCGCGTGCCGTGCCGGAATCCGAGTTGCCCACGGTTCGCGATCGAGGAGTAGTGGGCGAAGTTCATGGCAACCGGGCACTGCTGCGTGTTATCGGGGCTTGCGGGGCGGAACGCGCGTCGGGGCTGGTTTGCGAGCCGCGGGCGCGGTGGGTTTGCGCGCGGGGATTGGGCCTTTCTTCGGCGGCAGCGGCGCGGGCTTCGGCTTGGCGGCGGCGGGCTTGGCAGGCGCTGGTTTGGCGGGGGCCGGCGGCGCTGGCTTCTTACCAACGGCGGGTGGAGGGGCCTTTTTGCCGGATGTTGGTGCCGCACCTGCGGGAGCTTTGCCATCTTTGGCCACCGGCGCGGGTGGAGGAGTCGGCGGGGCGGGGGGAGCAGGCGGCGCTTTGACCGCGCGCTTCGGGAACCGATCCTTGGCGTCGGGCACGATCGACATCAACAGCTTGCGAATGTTCGGGGCGAAGGGGTTGCGGCCGAACTCCACGCCTAACTGGTTGATCAGCGATCCGAACTCATGCCCTTTGTTCTTGGCGATGGCCCGCTCCAGGCCGGGCACCACGCCGGCCGCCCGTTCCTTTTCGGAGATGGCGCCGAGCACATACAACGCGTGCAGGGCTCCGCCGGCCAGCGGAACGCTGTGGCCACCGAGCGCGGTTTGCGTGGCGTAGGCCACGGCGAACGAGGAGATGCCGTCGAACTTGGCCAGCCGTTTCTGCGCGGCGCCGATGTTCTGCTTCTTGAGCGATTCCAGGTCGAACGAATAGGTGGCCTCGAACACGCTCTGCAAGGTTCGCTTGACGCGCGACGCGGCGGCCGCCGATTCCGGCAGCATGGACAAGGTCTCACTGAGTTCCGTGACCGTGCTGACGCGGACTTCGTTCAAGTCGAAGTACTGCTCGTCGAGCGCTGCCATCGCCTTTTCCGCCGCCGCGGGCGGGGCGTCTTCCAGGCAGCAGGCCAGCAGCAACTGCTCCAGCAGCGGCAGCTTCAGATTGGGAACGGTGGGCGTGTAATGCTTCTTCAGGGCCTTGTGAATCTTGGTCAATATCGCGGTGCGGTTCATGGCGGCCATCGGTGCGGTCTCGAGTGATGCGTTAAAGTCGGCTTGTCAGGTGAATGTTGGCGGCGGAGCCGCGTGTGGGTTGGGAGCGGACAGGGCGCTCGGGGATCAGCCTCAGTCGGTTACGTGCGGCGTGTGGTCGGGCGCGTCGGCCCCCTCGGCCGTTGCTTCGGTGCCCGCTGCTTCAGTTTCAACGTCGGTCTCGTCCTCGGCCGCTTCGGCGGCAGGTTCAGGATCGGGAGGCAGCACCGACTTCAGCAGCTTGGCGATCTCAATCGACCGCTTGACCCCCATGTCGAGCGCGAATCTTAGCCGCGGGGTGTAGCGGGTGTCGATGTTCTTGGCGATTTTCGACTGCAAAAATCCAGTGGCGCTTTGCAACCCATGCAGGCACAGTTGCTGGGCGGAGTCGCTTCCCATGATGGAGACGTGGATCGTGGCGGAGCGCATATCGGCGGCCATCTCGACGTGCGTCACCGTGACGTTGGCGACGCGGGGGTCGCGCATCTCGGTCAGGATCGCCATGCTGACCACTTCACGAATCGCTTCGGCGGCCTTCTGCAAACGTCGGGAAGTCATGGATTGGCTATGGGCGGGGCGGGGGCGGTCAATGGGTCAGTTGTCAGAGGTCCGTTGTCAGTTGTGATTAGCAATACGGCCCGGACACTTCGCCACGGACAACGGATCACGGACCATTGGGTTACAACGTGCGGGCGACTTCCTCAACCTTGTACACTTCCAACACATCCCCCTCCTTGATGTCGTTGAATCCGCTGAGCTTGATGCCGCACTCCAGGCCTTCGCGAACTTCGCGGGCGTCGTCCTTGACGCGCTTCAGGGCCTCGATGGGGTATTCGCCCAGGATCGTGTTGTCGCGGATCACGCGGACGCGGGCGCTGCGCTGCACCACGCCGGAGAGAACGCGGCAACCCGCCACCACGCCGACGCGGCTGATCTTGAAGGTTTGCTGCACCAGGGCCCGGCCCAGTTCCGCTTCGCGCTTTTCGGGGGTGAGCATCCCTTCCAGGGCTTTGCGGAGGTCGTCCGTCAGGTTGTAGATCACGTCGTAGCGGCGAATCTGCACGCCGCGGTCTTCGGCCAGCTCGCGGGCTTTTTCGTCCGGCACCACATTGAAGCCGCAAATGATGGCGTCCGAGGCGTCCGCCAGGTGGACGTCGGCCTCGCTGATGCCACCGACCGTGGCCTGCAGGACTTTGACCTTCACCTCGGGATGCTCGAGCTTGGCCAATTCCTGCACGATCGCTTCGATCGAGCCGCGGACGTCGGCCCGCAGAATGAGGTTGAGCGTCTGCACCTGGTCGTTCTGGCCCAGCCGGTCGAACAGGTTTTCGAGGGTCACATGGCTCGGCGGCAGTAGCACGGTGCGCCGCTCTTCGTCTGCCCGCTGCAAGGCGAACTCGCGGGCTTCGGCCACGTCGCTGAGCACGTAGAACCGGCGGCCGGCGGCCGGCGCGGTGTCCAGCCCGGTGACGTCCACTGGGATCGAGGGGCCCGCTTCGGTGACGTGCTTCGTCGCGTCGAGCGTGTCGTACATCGCTTTGACGCGGCCGTACGAGCTGCCGCAAATGATCGCATCGCCGACGCGCAGCGTGCCGTTTTGCACGATCAGCTTCGAGACCACGCCCAGGCCTTCGTGCAGGCGCGATTCCAGGCAAGTGCCGTACGCCGTGCGCTTGGGGTTGGCCCGGAATTGCTTGTCGTCCGCGATGAACAGCAGCATTTCCAGCAGGTCGTCCAGGCCGGTCCCCTTGGTGGCACTGGTGCGCATGATTTCGACGTCGCCACCCCATTCGCTCGGCAGCAACTCATTGGCCGCCAATTGCTGCAGGATGCGGTTCTCGTCGATTCCCGGCAGGTCGATCTTGTTCAGCGCGACGACAATCGGCACACCCGCCGCGCGGGCGTGGCTGATCGCCTCTTCCGTTTGCGGCATCACGCCGTCGTCCGCCGCCACCACCAATACGGCAATGTCAGTGACGTTGGCGCCGCGGGCACGCATCTCGGTGAACGCTTCGTGGCCGGGCGTGTCGACAAACGAGATTTTGCGGCCGTTCTTTTCGACGCAATAGGCGCGAATGTGCTGCGTGATGCCGCCGGCTTCGCCGCTGACGACGTTCATGCCCAGGATGGCGTCGAGCAGCGATGTTTTGCCGTGGTCGACGTGTCCCAGGAAGGTGACCACCGGCGGCCGCGGCGCGAGATCGGCCGGGTCGTCTTCCATGCCCGTGAACCGGGCCTTGAGTTGATCCTCCAGGCTCACTGCCTGCTTCAACTGGATTTCGATCCCCAATTCGATTGCCAGGAGTTCCACCGTTTCCGTGTTGAGTTGCGAATTGATCGTCACCATCTGCTCCATGCTCATCAGTTGCCGCTGGATCACTGTGGCCGGAATGCCAACGGCGGCCGAGAAGTTCCGCACCGTGCAAGGCATCACCACGATCATGTTCCCTTTGCGCGGCAGCGTGACGGCGGTGCCGGCCCGCGATTGGCGCTTGCGGCGCCGCGAGCGGCTCGATTCGTCGTCTTCGCCGGTGACGGTTTTGGCGCCGGCCCGCTTGCGGGCGATTTGCCGCTGCTCGCGACCACCCAACAGGCTGCGATCTTCCTCGACCGTGCCATCCGCTTTGCGAGCAGCGCCGCGACGAACGCGGTCGCGGCCGGCATCTGTGGTCGTAGGGGCAGGGGTGCCACGCGCGGCGGCGGGCGCCGGGGCCGATGGAGTGGTGGTATCGGCTTTCTTTTTCTCGTGCTTGCGGAGCTGCTCGGAAAGCGGCTTGCCGCCGGCGCGGCCGGCGCGAATCGCGTCGGCGGGCAATTTCAGATCTGGCTTTTGCGGAGCGGGGCCGGTATCGGCAACCAGTTCAGGCGGAGCGGCCGACATCGGCATCGGCGCCAGCTTGATGCCCGGAGGCGCCTTAGGGGCAGGGCGGGGGGCATCGCCTGTTTTTCTTTTCGGCTCGGCCGGTTCGGGGGCCGCGTCGATTGGCTTGGGACGGCCCAGCGGGGCTCCGCCCGGCGGCACGTAGTCTTCGCGCCGCATGGCGCCGCCAGGGACTGCCTCGACGGGTCGCGCAGCCGCTGGGGCAGAGGGGCGTTCGAGAACGGCGGCGGGGCGGGCCGACTGGCGGCCACCGCCGGCGATGTATTCCTTGACTCTGGCGACTTCGTCGTCAGTCAGATTGGCCAGCGCAGAACCCTTGCCGGTGACCCCTGCCTTCGTGCAGATGTCCGACAGTTCGCCACTGTCCAGCTTGAGTTCCTTCGCCAACGTGTAAATGCGCACTGGCAAGACGTTTTCTCCCTTACACTGCCCGGGCGGTACCACCCACAATCGGGACCGGTACGGCCTCCAGGCCGCTTACGGCTTAATCCATGGTCCGGTTCTCCTTATACATCCCTGGCGGCTGCGACTGGCGACCACCCGGACGGACCATCGAACAATACGCCGCCACATGCGGCAGCGTATGTCACGTTGTTGTTTCCGACACCGCATCCCCAGGTTCTTCGACCGGCAGATTTGCATCCGCGGCCGCGGCCGAACTTGCTTCGGCCTCCTGGGCAGTGTCACCTTCTGTTGTACTAGCTTCAGTTGGCTCAGCGATTCCGCTGGCTTCGCGAGCCGCGGCTTCGGCGGCCTCGGCGACCCGCGTGGCGGCGTCGATGCGGTCTTGCTCGCGCTGCTTGCGGCGGGCCTCGGTGGCCAGTTGCTCAGCTTCAGCCGCTTTCGCTTCTGCCTGGAGCACAATGGCATCGACCGTTTCGGCGCTTAAGCCCCCCATCTCCATCAAAGCATCCGGCTCGATGATCGACAGATCGTCGTACGACATGAAACCCTGCTCGACCAGCTTGGTGGCGAGTTCTTCGTCAATTCCTTCGAGCGCCGAGAAGCCGGAGACGGCCCGATCGATTTGCTCGTCGAGTTCCTCCTGCGTCATGATCTCGATATCCCAGCCGCTGAGCTTGCTGGCCAGCCGCACGTTTTGACCGCGGCGGCCGATGGCCAGCGACAGTTGATCTTCGCGCACCAGCACGATCGCCCGGCCCAGCATCTGGCAGAGGATCACGTCTTCGACCTCGGCCGGCTGCAGGGCGTTGGGAATCAGCACTTGCAGGTCTTCGTTCCAGCGGACGATGTCGATCCGCTCGCCGGCCAGTTCGTCGACGATGTTCTTGATTCGATTGCCGCGCACGCCGACGCAGGCTCCGACGCAATCGACGCGCTGGTCGAAGCTGCTCACCGCCACCTTGCTGCGGAAGCCCGGTTCGCGGGCCATGGCGCGGATTTCAATTACCCCTTCGGCGATTTCCGGAATCTCCTGCTCGAACAGGCGCTGCACGAGTTGCGACCGGATGCGGCTGAGGATGATCTTCACGCGGCTGCCGGCCTTCTTGACCTCGAACACCGTGGCCCGCACGCGCTCGTTGGTGTGGTGCGTCTCGCCAGGAATCTGCTCGCTGCGGGGCAGGATCGCTTCGCAATTGGGCAGGGCGACTGTGGCGGCGCCCCCTTCGTAGCGCTGTACGACGCCGGTGACCATCTGGCCGATCTGAGCGACGTATTCGTCGTACAGCGCGTCCCGCTCCGCCTCGCGGATCTTTTGGATGATCACCTGCTTGGCTGTTTGGGCCCCGATGCGGCCGACCGTTTCTTCCGAGTCCAGCGGCGTGCCGTTGTGGGTGCCGGTGATGGCGCCGGTCTGGCGGTCGATCTGCACAATGATGTCTTGTTCTTCGCCGTAGTACTTCTTGGCGGCGGAGATCAGGGCCTGCTCGATCGCCTGAAAGACGACCTCTTTGTCGATATTTTTATCGCGGTGAATCGCATCGACGATGCGCAGGACTTCGTTGGCGTTCATGGAGTATTCCGGGCCGCTTATTTTCGCTGGTTGTGGTGTGCCTCAAGCTGCCGGTCAATCGACAACGCGACCGCCCCCGCTGATCGCCGTCGATCCGCGGGCACGGTCCTAGCACACGAAACTCGTTTTTAGGACCGAACTTAAAGCTGATTCGTAATCGGTTAAATCTACCCGTCGTCCAGGGGGCTGTCAAGCTAGCCACGGGGCAGTTGGAACTGTAAGAACCAAGGGTTCCTGGGGATTTGAACGAGTTTGGCGGGGTGGTGCGACTTGCCGTCACAAAGCGACCGATTCTCGATGTCCGAATCGCCAACTCCAACAATGCGTGGCGTGGCGGGTCGGGCGGAGGTGGACCGTTTTGGAAAAGCCTTGACCGCAGCATTGCGTTATGAGAGCATGCCCCTTAATGGTGGGGGCAGAGAAGAGAGCGAAAAGAGCAGTCCGCTCCACTTGACCCCTCATGCATCATGCGTTGCTCACGGGCGATGCCGCCACATGCGAACGTCCTACACCGAGCCACCGGAGCCACTTCAGTTGCCCAGTCGCTTATGAACGTCAAGGCCATGCGGGTTCTCGTCTCGGTCATCGTCGTGCTGTTCGCGATTATATGCGAAACGGCCAAAGGTGACGGCTGCAGCGGCCAGGTGACGATCATCGACAACGAGGCGGCGACCTACACGCCATCGATGGCAGCGTGGACTAGATATACGGCAGCCGGGTATGGGAGCAACGACTTCCGATATATTTCGACCGTGGTGGGGGGGACGACCAACTCGGCGACCTATACGTTTACGGTCCAGGACGGACAGTCTTACAAGGTCTATGCGACCTGGTATGAGTCCGCCAGCCGATCGGGCGCCGTCCCGTACGTGATCAACTATGGCGTGGGATCCACGACAGTCACGGTGAATCAAAAAAACGCGCCGGCAGCCGGTGTGGCGGCGTCGCCGAAGAACTTCCAGCTGTTGACCACCGTGACCACCAGCGGCACCTCGCTGACGGTGACCCTCAAGGACAGTCCGTCCAGCGCTGGATACCTCGTTGCCGATGCGGTGCGGATCGAATGCCAAGGCTCCGGCACGACCACCGGTGGAACTACCACGGGTGGGACGACGACCGGTGGCACCACGACAGGTGGAACCACCACGGGAGGTAGTTGCACCCCTTCGACGTCGCTCTGTTCGCTCGATCAGACCTACGTCTTTTATACCGACGGCACCACCACTTACAGCGGCGCTCCGAATGTGGTGTGGATCCGCGGCAATACCAACGCTTACGGCAACGGATTCTATGTGATCACGTCAACGGGCGATCTCCGGGCTTGGGCTGGCGGCGCGCTGACGAATTACGGCCCCGTAATTGCCAACGTCTGCCCCTCCGCCTACGCCAATCCGGCCCTGCTGTACAACGCGCTCGACACGGCCTCTGGCGGAACGTGCGGAGGTGGAACCACCGGCGCGTCCACCACAGGTGGAGTAACCTCAGGTGGTGGCGGGACGACGGGTGGCACGACAACGGGTGGCACCACCACGGGTGGCAC
>JAIOQB010000014.1 GCA_021413585.1 Planctomycetia bacterium | reverse complement strand
AACCGGTTGACGGGGTGAACCGGTTGACGTCGGCGCACGGTTCAAATGAACTCGCGGTGCCATCTCCGGGAGGCTATTTGTGCGGCCGGAGCTTGTTGGCGGCGCAACCCCCGGGCATATGATGCGCGACCCCGGGCGAAGCTCGGGGCTATACCATATCCTTCCGCACCGCCCACACAGCGGCCTGCGTCCGGTCGGTCACGCCGATCTTCCGCAGGATGTTCTGCACATGTTCCTTGACGGTTTCGATGCTGATCTCCAGCGACTTGGCAATCTCTTTGTTGCTTAGTCCCAGTGCGATGTGGCGCAGCACCTGCGTCTCGCGAGTGGTCAGCGGCACGTCTTCGTCCGAAGCATGCGGCCGCTTCTCCATCGCTCCGGCCACGCGGCGCAACTCGCTGCTGCGGGCGGGCGCATCGCCTGCCGCGGCGGAGTGAATTGCGGAGATCAATTCCTTGCGGCTGGCTCCTTTGAGCACGTAGTCACTGGCACCTAGCGCCACCGCGCGGGCGATGTACGTCGGGTTGTCGTAGGTCGAGAGGACCACCACCCTGGTTTCGGGGAGCTTGCGGTGGATCTGCTCCAGCGCGTCGAGCCCGTCGCTGCCGGGCATGCGAATGTCGAGCAACACCACGTCGGGCTTGTGCTTCACCGCTTTGTCGACCGCCTCGTTGCCGTTGCCGGCCTCGGCCACGATCTTGATGTCCGAGCCATCCAACAGGCTGGCCAATCCGCTCCGCACGACCTCGTGATCGTCGGCTACCAGTACGCTAATGCTCATCGTGCCACCTCTCTCCTTGCAGTTTTGCGAAATGCGGCCCGCCGGTTCCGTCGACGACCACGCTTCGCTGGGGCTGTTTGTTCCGAGACCGCAGCGCCTTGGCGGCCTGCACCGGCAACTCGTTTTCACATTGAACGACCGCGCCGGCACAACCGCTATCATACTCACATGTGGGGGAGAGCATAACCATATGGCAAATGTTCTTTTCGCTGAGGGCAACCGTGGTTCGGACGCCTCTCCAACGTGGTGTCGCGAATGCTGGCTGCTCGCAAGTGCTGAATTTGCCGCGTTTAACGCCTCTTCCGCCTTTCTGCCTGGACGCCGCGTCCTTCGATCCGCGGGCTGCGGACGTTGACCGCCTGCCACCCGTGACGTAGATATTTTACGACAGTCGATGCGTACCACGTCGCACTCCCCAGACGTTGGCTGTCGTGCCCCCCAATAGGGCATATCGATTTCAGGTACGTAAGGAAAGCATACCTCGGCCCCGCCTGCGGTTCGTGCCAATTTGGCGCGCCGCCCTCGGTGGCCCGAACCATTTTGATTGAGGGGAGACTCTGCGATGACAAAGGCCGCTCTGCTGTTGGTCGATGACGATCGGCATGTATTAAGCTCCATGGCCGAATGGCTGCGCGAGCAGGATTACACTGTCGACACCGCCGCCGGCCGGACCGACGCCATCGCCGCCACCGCCAAGCGGACGTACGACGTCGTGCTGTGCGACATTCGTCTCACTGACGGCGACGGTTTTGAAGTGCTGGCCCATTGCCGCAAGCAATTCCCCCAGACGAGCGTCATACTGCTCACCGGCTACGGCACGGTTGACACGGCGATCGAAGCGATCCGCGCCGGCGCGTTCGACCTGCTCACCAAGCCGCTGATCGACGAAGAACTGGAAATGTCGATCGAACGGGCACTGGCTCAGCGGGAAGTGCTCCGCGAGAACACGAACCTCAAGGCCCAGCTCGATCTGAGGTTCGGCATGGAGAATGTCGTCGGGCAAGATCACCGCATGAAGCGCGTGTTCGACGTCATCGACAGCGTGGCCGACACGCGGGCCTCAGTGCTCATCGGCGGTGAAAGCGGCACCGGCAAGTCGCTCATCGCCCGGGCCATCCACCGTCGTAGCGGCCGGCGCGACAAGGCGTTCGTCGAAGTGGCGTGCGGCGCGCTGCCCGAGACGCTGCTGGAAAGTGAACTGTTCGGCCATGTCGCGGGCGCCTTCACCGGCGCCACGGGAGACAAGATCGGCAAGTTCAAACAGGCAGACGGCGGCACGATCTTCCTCGATGAAATCGGCACCGCCAGCCCCGCCATGCAAGTGAAGCTGCTGCGGGTGCTGCAAGAGCTGGAGTTCGAGCCCGTCGGTGGAACGAAAACCTGCCACGTTGACGTTCGGGTAATTCTGGCCACCAACGAAGACCTGACCGCCCGCGTGGCGAACGGCACGTTCCGCCAGGATCTGTACTACCGCATCAACGTCATCAACATCGAGCTGCCGCCGCTGCGCGATCGGGTGACCGACATCCCGCTCTTGGCTCGGCACTTCCTCAAGCAGATGTGCGTCGAGACCGGCAAGCAGGTGCGCGACTTCTCGGACGAAGCGATGGCCATCCTGCAGCGCTACCGCCTGCCGGGCAATGTGCGCGAGCTGCAAAACATCGTCGAGCGGGCGGTGCTTTTGGGCCGCGGCGACCTGGTTCGCCCGGAAGATCTGCCCGCCAACATGCACACCCCGGGCACCGCGGCGCTGGCCGCGCCCACCGGCAGCGGTTCGCTCAAGGACTCGCTGGAAGCGCCCGAGCGGCAGATCATTCTCTCCGTGCTCGACAGCAACAACTGGAATCGCAACGAAACGGCCGACAAGCTGGGCATCAACCGCACCACGCTCTATAAGAAGATGAAGCGGCTGGGCCTGGAAGAAGAACGCCGAGCGGCCCAAACGCCCGACGTGCAACACACGGGGCGGAACTAGGGCGTTATTGAAATTCTCCGGCATATCCTCGCCATTGTTCCGCGTGCAGAGCGACCACATCAGCCGCAGGTCGATTCCGTCCATCAACATGCGGGCGGAACCGTCCATGAACAGGAACTGCGCGCCGCCCGGATGCGGCGACACGAATCCACCCGGGCTGCCGGTCGGGTCGTTGAACGACGACTGCCGGCTGTGGGCAACCACCGCGTTGATCGGCGGTCGCCAGTTCTGACACGGAGCCAGCGCCGGGTTGTATTGCTTGGGCTGCGCATTGAAATTGAACAACACTTCCTGCCCCGGCACGAAGCCGGCCCACGCACTGCGGACGAATCCGCTGTGCCGCTCGCCGACGCCCACTGTGCGCGACAGGCCGTCGGTGATTTCCTCCGGGCGGATCGCCCGGTTGCGGTGAAAGATGCCGCTGAAAGGCTGAAACTCGTAGCAGCCGTAGAGCGGATCGCCGCCGACCTTCGCCCCGCCCAGCGAGCCGACGTAGCTCGTTGATGCTACGTTGGTGAGCATTTCCGTCGGCGTGTTGGTGGCCAGCGGCGGATCGCCACAATCGTAAATGCTAATCAGCGCCGGCCCCGGATCACTGGGGCAACGATATGTGGTGACCACGGTGGCCAGCGCCGCGGCGTTCGACGGATCGGTTAGTGGCAGGTTGAGGTGTGCCCGCTCGGCATAGTCCTGCCGCTCCAGCAGCGGCAGCAGGGCGGCGAAGAAGCTCCACCCTGGCCCCAGGTCTTTGGGAAACGCCGTGCAGTTGCCCGCCGGCAGCGTCCACGATTCGTCCTCGAGCTTCGACACGCAACCCGGCGGATACGCCTGATGGGACGAAGCGTGGTTCGCCAGGGCAATGCCGATCTGGCGGAAATTATTCAGACACCCCGTCCGCCGCGCAGCCTCGCGGGCATTCTGAATCGCCGGCAAAATCAGGGCAATCAAAATGCCAATGATCGCGACGACCACCAGCAGCTCGATGAGCGTGAAGCCCCGGCGATACGTGCCGCAGCGCCGCTTTCGACACCGCGCAGCCGAATCGGCCTGACCCATGCAGTGACGCAGCACCATGGCAAGAATCACTTTCTCTGGCGCCAGTCAGGAGGGAAGCAACTGGCGCGAGCAAGGAGGTGGGTATGGTTGGCTGGCGCGGGCTTGCTGGCTGGTGATAACTATAATCGACGCCGAAGCGACGGTCAAACAATTAACTAACAACGGTGGACTCTGCTTGCAATCGAAATGTTGGAAAGGGCAGGATCAGGCTAATCGATTACTCCATTATCTTTCCTAACCACATTACATCGGCGAGCAACTTCCACGATAGCTCGGCGTTGGACTCCGCAAGTTGCGCAAGGATTGCCCCGAGATATGTCGAAACCGATAGGTTCTGCCAATCGCGCGGAGCCCCGTATGCCTTAACAAGCGGATCGGAACTTGCTTCTTCCTCGGCCACCTCAGCGTCACGGTGAAGAGCCCAGGCGAACTCCAGAAAGGTCGCCTTATCGTAAACGCGGGCGTGCAACTCACGTAGTTTGTAATTCGACATGCTTTACAAATGGTTGGTAAGGGAATGGGGCGCCCTAAGCCAATGTTATGGGCTATTTTCGCCTTCGCGAACTTCGCGTCCTTCTGTTCAGAACCTTTTTGTTTGTGGAACAGAAGGCCGCGAAGAACGCGAAGAAAGGATTCTGAACTGAGGTCAGTCAATTTGCTCACAATCCAAACTTGTTTGCACCGACTGGCACCTGCAAGGCGTTAGGGCAGTTTCACGCCTCCCCCTGCTTCCTCGGCACACGTTTCCTTCCCCCCTTCTCCTGCACCGGCAGCTTCTGTTCTTTCGGCGGCTTCGGCTTCGGCAAATGGGCCACTTCATATTTGGCCCGGTTGAGTAGCGTCGCAGTGCCGGGCAGCGTCGGCGGGGTGGCTTGCGCTTCGTCGAAGCGGAAGGCGGCGGTCAGGTCGCCGAAGGTCTTCCGCCGCCAGGGGCTGATATTCGGCTCGCGGACGCCGGTCACTTGCTCGACGAATTGCAGCACCGACGTATGGTCGAACGGCTGACTGCAAACCCAGCCGCCGGCAGTCCAGGGGGACACGATGATGCACGGCACGCGAAACCCGCCGCCGATCGGCAAACCCTTGACGAACTCCCCCGGCTCGCCGGCCGGCGGCATCGGCGGCGGCACGTGGTCGAACAGGCCGTCGTTCTCGTCGTAGTTGAGGATGAACACCGTCTTGGCCCACACCTTGGGATTGGCCGCAATGGCGTCGATCTTGCTGGCTACATACGCCGCTCCGACAGCCGGCAGATAGTCCGGATGCTCCGATTCGACCCCCGGTGGAATCAGCCACGACACCGCCGGCAGCTTGTCGTGCAGGGCGTCAAATTCAAACTGCCCTGGCGGGTCGATCGACATCCCTTTGAGCCGCAGCGGCGAGTCGGCCGGCGACTCCATGAACGTCTTGAAGAATTCTAGCATGTTGCAGTCGTAGTGATCTTTTTGCTGATACACCTTCCAGCTCACCCCCGCCTGCTCCAGCCGCTCGGCATAGGTGGTCCAGCGAAAGCCTTTGGCGGGTGTCTTGGGGATGTCGTTGTTGATCACCGGGCCGCCGTGCTCTCCGTCGGCATCAACGGTACCGGTCATCCAGTACATCCGGTTAGGGTACGTCGGCCCCAGCACCGAGCAAAAATAGCCGTCGCATAGCGTGAACGCCTCGGCCAGGGCGAATTGAAACGGGATGTCGGCCCGCGTGTGATAACCCATCACGTACGGGCCGTTGACGCCATCCGCCCGGCGGTGGGCTGGCAACCAGCGATCCATCTTGCCGCCGTTGCACGACTCGTGTTGCACCGACCAGGCGTGGCTGGTCGAGGGAATTTTCTGGGCGCTGCTGCTGCTTGTGTCGAGATGAAACGGCAGCATGTACCCTTCCGGGCTTTTGGAGTCGGGCTGGTGGAACACCGACTTGCCGGTGGACAACGTCAGGGCCTCGGGGTCGTCAAACCCTCGCACGCCCGCCATAGTGCCGAAGTAGTGATCGAACGACCGGTTTTCCTGCATCAACATCACGACGTGCTTGATGTCGCGGATTGAAGCGGGCGGTGGCGCGGCGGCCAACACGCGGCGGATGTTCGGCGGCATAAGCGTGGCAGCGAGCGCCGCG
>JAIOQB010000417.1 GCA_021413585.1 Planctomycetia bacterium | reverse complement strand
GACGTGATCGGCCCTTGGGTCCAATCGACGGCGAATCCGGGCGTTATGAGCAGCGGCGCGTTCTGGCTGTACGGAAACGGCAGCACAAACGTGCCGTCGATTTCGGCGATGTTCATGCCCAGGCCGTTGTCGTAGCCGCCGTTGCCGTCGAGCCAGGTGTAGCGGAAGCGGGCCTGCTGCAGGAAGCGGGGCCATTCGCCCAGCGAGCCGTCGGGACGGAGGAACAAGTAGCCGTCGCCGCCGGTGGTGGCTTGTTGCGTCATCGCGCCGGGTTGATAGCCGGCCGCGGCCTGCGCCGCCGGATCGGCGTACGGATCGAAACCAGGCGCCACGGGTTGAATCGTGCCGCCGAACGTTGCGTTGGGAGCGTTGAGCGTGGGGATCGCCGGCGCGCCGGCAGGCGGCGGCGTGAACGCCGGTGGCGGGGTCGCCAGCGGTGTGGCAAATTCCGTCCGCTGAGCCTGGGCAGACCCGGCCAGCAGCACGCAAGCCGCAGCCAGTGCGGCGCAAGTTGCTCGTCGTAACAGCGGCACGCGAAATCTCGCTGTATGTGAAGGAAAAGATTAAAGTTTTTGCGAACGCAGAAGATGGGAGCGGGTGAATAGCAAAAGCCCGCCGGGCGTGTCAACGGCAGCTCGACAGAAATTCGAGGGCGGAGGATAGAGTTATTGTCGAGGCTGCTGTTGTTGCTAGCGGCCAAGTAGGTTCCGACTGCCGGGCGGTACCTGCTGCGCGGCCCATAAAACCAGGATACCAAAGAACGCTATCACGAAAACGCGAAAGTGCGAAAACGCGAAAAAATCTAGAAGCGGCGGTATCGCAACCCTGGCATACCGCTTCATTTTCGTGTTTTCGCTTTTTCGGGTTTTCGCGATCCGTATTCCTACAGCGTCACGACAACGAAAGTCTCCATATTGGTGATTGGCATTTGGTCATTGGTCATTACCTTCCTCCGTGTCTCCGTGCCTCCGTGGTGAATTACCTATATTTTGCCGTCGCGCCGATTCCTTCCACGCCGCCACGCAGATTTCCTGCCGATTGTGCCCCAGTTGTCGGGCGGAAACATGGTCGAAGCCCCAGCCGCGAATTTGCGTCAGGTACTGCGGCACGTCCGCGGCCAGCTTCCAGTCCGCCAGCTTCAAGTTGGCGATCACGCCGCGCACGTGGAGATCGGCAAACGTGACGATTCCTTCCAGCGTGGTGAGCGTGATCTCCGGCGGCACGTTCATGTCGGCCATCAGCCATTGAACACTGCGAAACTGCCGCCGCTTCACTTCGACTCCCCGCTTGCGTATGTGCGTGAAGTTGGGATGGGCCAGCACGCGGGTATCGACGTCGGCCGGGTCGATCCCCACCACGCGCAACCCACGGTCCAGCAGCGCCTGACTGGCGCCGCCCGGCGCGCAGCCGATCTCCGCGGCGGTTTGGCCTGTTTCCAGCGCCATGCCGGACCAGTCGAGCGCCTCGGCCATTTTTAGATATGCCCGCGACACGATCTCCGCCGGCGCCGTGCCGGGCCAAAAACCGCCCGGCCAACCCTGCGGCCGAGTCCACGAGCGATGGTGGCCGACCCACCACGTGGTGTCGTCGATCAAGATGCAGTCCAGCACGCGATCGCCGCGCCGCGTCGTGGCGGTCCAGTCCGAGGGCTCGGCTTTCGGCGGTTCCAATTCAATGAGCAACTGCAATGCGGCGGTTGCCGCCGGCGTAATGCCCGGCTCAAAGCCGCGATGGCCGGCGGCGGTCGTATCACGCTGCCAGACATGCAGGCGATCGAACCGGTGATCGGCGGCTTTCTCGCTTACCAAATGCCACACGGCGGCCGCGCGCGACTCAGGTGTGTCCCCTTTCACCGGACCGAGCGACCACCCCACGGTGCGGGCAAACACGCTCCGCAGCGTGGGCGTTGTCGTCGTCGCCAGATCGGCCGGCAGCTTGAACGTCAGAAAGCCGGGGCGCGAGAATGCGAATCGCGACTCGGGCCATTGCGCGGCGACTTCGGCCTTCACGGCCGGCTCCGCTCCCACTTGGCACGTAACGAACATGAAGGGGAAGTCGGACACGGTGGGTAACTAGCCTTAATTTAGAAGGAAGGAAATGGAAAATGGGAGGGATGCCTGGGGCAGAGCGTAGCGATGCTCCAGCGCGGAACTCCCCTCCCTTTCAGGGAGGGGCTGGGGGAGGGTAACGGGATGCCCCAGCCATCGATTTAAACGTTCAAAGCAACGTCTGGGGCTTCACTTCGCTGCGTTCAGCCCCAGGCACCCGCGCGAGGGACGGAGAGCCGTGCCCCCTCGCTTGCGCTTCGGGCTAGTGACCAACACTGGGGCATGCCCGCAACGTCAGGTCACATTATACCATGATGCGGCCGATTGCCGGTGATAACAACGCTCACACGCCGAAGATTCGGTCCCGTTTGGCCTGCTGATACGCCCGCTTCTCGGCGGTCGTCATGCGGGAGAAGTCGGGCGGGCTGGATGGATCGGCGGGCGGAGCGGCCGTGGGCTTCTTGTCGTTGCAGCCGCCGGGCTTTTTCCCCTCGCACCCACAACCGCAATTTTTTTTCTTGGCGTCACTCACGGTGCCCCCTCCGGTTATAGATTTAGTAGTGCTGGTGCCGGCCGGCGCGGCTGATGTTTCGCCATAGCTGACCGCGGCGTCGGTCAATTCGAGATCGGCGGCGAGCGACCGGCGCGGCTTGATCTTCAATCGCTCCAGGACGCCGTGATACGCCCGCACCCCCTCGGCCGGCTCGATCTCGCCGTCGGCCAGCATCCGCAGAAACTGGACGAACGCCAACTGGCACTCGCTGTGGTTGATCTTGCGGCCAAACAGCGCCGCGCGGGCCCCATACTTGCGGGCGTCGTGCAGCAGCTTGAACGCGTCGTGCGTCGTCCCCGCGCTGCCGCCGAGCACGCCGACCACCAGGTGCGGATCAAAGTGGACCAGCTCTTCCATCGCCCGCGGGCCTTGATACACCACCTTCAAGAACACGGGCCGCCCCGCCGCGGCCACGCCGGCGAGCGTCCGGGCAATATGATCGTTGATAAACGCCGGCACGTCGCCCGGCTCGATGCCGTGCGGCGCGTTGGGGTTGAAGACTTCGAGAAAATGGCGAAACCCGACGCGCTCCGCTTCGATACGAAACTGCCGATACGCTTCGAGCGTGGCCCGGTCTTCGTCGAGCCGATTGTTGAGCGTGATGCTGTACAGCCCCAGGTTGGCCCCGCGCGTGCGCTCGGCATCGTCGCAATCGACGTGGCCGCATTGAATATGGTCGAGCGTGGCGGTGCGAAACGGCTGCGACGGCTCGGCCGTGTACGTGCCGCCGCGGACGACGAACACGTCGCTGGCGTCGTTAGCTCGCGCTGCCGGAGTGACGGCCGACATATCAAAAATCCGCTCGCGGATCGTCAGCAGATCGTTGCTGCTGGCGGACATGAGCATGATGTCCACGAGCCCCTGCTGGACGATCTCGCGGATTTGCTCGCGATACTCGGCCAGCGACTTGAAGCGGGCCTCGCCGGCGTGGGTTTCAGGCGATTGCCCCGGAGCCGCGACGCCGAACGCCATGTCGGCGTCTTTCGCGTCCGCCAGAATGAACGCCCGCGACGTGGCGGGGTTCGCGTGCATGTCGGCCAGTTTCTGGTCGAGAGTTTTTTGCATGAGCATCAGTTCAGCGAGCCGCTCCCAACCGCGACATCACCGTGTCGATCGTTTGCCGCAGCGTCTGGCCGCTCTTGCGAATGCCCTGAATTTCCTTGGGCCACAGGTCAATCTCGTGCGTCGCCACCACGCCGCCGCGGCCGACGACCGTGGGGACCGACAGAGCCACGTCGCGGATGCCATAGCAACCCGCCTGCACGCTGGAAACCGGCAGCACGCGCTGCTGATCTAGGGCGATCGAGTGAATCACGTCGCGAATCGCGATGCCGACCGCAAACCCGGCCCCGCCCTTTTTCTTGATCACCTCCGCCCCCGAGCCCTTGGTGCGCGTGAACAACTCATTGGCCAGGTTCGAGCTCCAGCCGGAGAACTTATCCAACGGCAGCCCGGCGGCGGTGGCGCTCGACCAGATCGGCACCATCGTGTCGCCATGTTCGCCGAGGATGAGCGCGGCCACCTGCGTCGGCGCCAGCTTGAGTTGTTGGGCAATCAACGCTCGGAAGCGAATCGTATCAAGCTGTGTGCCGAGGCCGATCACCTGCCGGCTGGGCAGGTCGAGCATGTCGGCGGCCAGGTACGTCAGCACGTCGACTGGGTTCGACACGACCATCACGATCGCATTCTGGCGGAGCCCGGCCTTCTTGATTTCGGTGAGGATGCCCACGAACAGGTCGACGTTGCGATTGATCAAGTCGAGCCGGCTTTCGTCCGGCTTGCGGCGTAAGCCGGCGGTGATGCAGACGACGTCGCTATCGGCCACATGCTCGTAGCCGCCGGAGGTGATCACCTGATCCGCCACGCTCGGCGCGCCGTGCAATAGATCGAGCGCCTGGCCGGCGGCCAGATCGGCATTCACATCCAGCAGCGCAATCTCGCGCACCACGCCGCCAGCTTGCAATGCAAACCCCGCGCAAGAGCCCACCAATCCGCCGCCGCCAATAATGCTGACTTTCATCTTACCCCCCTCCCTTTTAGGGAGGGGCCGGGGAAGGGTCTAGTTTGATTTCAATTTGCAGATTTCAGATTGACGTTGTTAGTTGCAACGTGCTCTGCTCACTGCTCAAAGCCGACAGCCGACAGCCCCTCCTACTGTTTACTCAACTTCAGCACCGTTGGAACTGGCGCCGTTGGAGCTGGAGTTGTTCGAGAACATCTTCATCACCGGCGGGGCTTCAAACGCGCGGCGCTCGATGCCCACTTCCTTCCAACTGTCGCGGAAGATGTCGTTGGCGCAGATGTCGCAATTGGCCATTTCCTTTTCGTTGCGAGGGTCCGTGAAGCCCCATTTGCCCTTGAGTTCCAGCAACGCCCGCTCCTGCTCTTCGGTGAAGTAGTTGATCCGGCCCAGCGAACGGGCCATCAACAGCATGTTGCAGTAGGCGTCGAGAATCTCGGTCCACCAGTACGCCCGCTCGACCGTCTCGCCGAAGCTGATCGTGCCGTGGTTGGCCAGGATCACGACGTTCGTCTTCTTGACTACCGGGATGATCGTGTCGGCGAACGCCTGCGAGCCGGGGGTTTCGTAGCGAGTGATCGGCACGTCGCCGAGGAACACTTCGACCTCAGGGAGCACGCATTGCGGAATCGGCTCGCGAGCGATGGCAAACGCGGTGGCATGCGGCGGATGGCAGTGGACGACGCTCTTGACGTCGGGCCGCTCCTTGTATATCTGCAGGTGCAGAAGCGCTTCGCTGCTCCGCTTCTTGCGGCCGGCGATCTGGTTCCCCTTCATGTCGATCAAGCAGATGTCGTCGGGCTTCAAGAAGCCCTTCGAGTGCATCGTGGGGGTGCAGAGGACTTCGTTGTCGCTGAGCCGATAGGTGATGTTGCCGTCGTTTGCGGCGGCAAAGTTCTTGCTATAAATGCGGCGGCCGATGTCGCAGATTTCCAGCTTGATCGCGTGGGCGTTTTGCATGGTTTTCCTCGTAAGAAGTCTACGTATTGCGTGGTCGGTTTATTTCTTGGTCGATTTGTTGTCCATGGCTTGGACGTTGATTGTGTCCAGGATGGCGGCGTTGTAGGCGTCGATTGGCTTCACTTCCGGATGAAACGGCATCGCCGCTTCGCGACTTTCGCTCAGCGCGATCCGGCACCCAGGCCCAGCTCCCAACTCGTCGTACACCACCAGCGGCTCGCCGGCCGGCGCGGACTTGCCGAGCAGTTCCTCGAGTCCCAGCGGGCGGGCCAGCCGATACGAACCGCCAGTCAAGCTAGGATGACAGCGGTTGAGCGTCACTGTGCCGATGATTTCTGCAATTCGCATCGTGGTTAATGGCCGCAGCGTGATTGTCGTGAAAGTTTACGTCGTGGTGGGAAGTGGATGGTGTCTTTTGGCAGCGTCGGTGTAGCGGTCGTACGGGTGATAGGGGTTGAATTAGCCTAGTCGTTGCTTCAATGCGTCCGGGCAGGCCGTCGGCCCGGCGGTACACGCTCGCACCATGGCGGAAAGCTCGAACAGGCCGCGACCCGTGGGGTCGACGACCAGTAAGTTCGCGGCGATGGCGGCCCGGGCGGCACGCACCGCGTCGAGGCTGGTGGCCAGCACTGCCCGCACGCCGTGCGACCGATTCGCCACGCACGCGGCCGCCGCCGTGGCACGGGTAAGCAGCACGCCGATCTGGCCACTCTTCACTACGCCATCTACCAACTCGTCCACCGCCGCCAGCAAGCCACACTGCGGCAGCCGCTGCACGCCGAGGCCCTGCTGCGCGAGCAGGCGCACCAGCGCGGAGGGTTCGTAAGCGGTGTCGACGGCGGCCAGCACGATTTGTCCTCCCGTTTGTTCAGCGGCCGCGTCGGAGCGGCCCAGTTCAATCTTCGCGTCACGCAGCAGGTCGCGAACGGCCGGAGTAACGACCGACCGCGTTCCGACGACCACACGCCGCACGCCAACCAACTTGCCAGTGAGCTGCTTCAAGCTGATCACCGGTTCCGCCAGCCGCAGTTCCGTGGCAGCCGGCGCGGGCTGCGATGGTTGCTTTACAGCCTGCTTTACAGCTTGTTTTTGCACGCTGCTCGCGGTTTTTCCAGCGACTGCCCCCAGCCGCTGTAGCACCTCGCGCACGATCTTATCGGTTTCCGCATCCATGGTTGTTATCGCTGGGCCGGCTGCGGCCTCAATCGCAAATGCCCATCACGGTCCAGCGAACGGGGGTGGTTTCGCTTTTCATTAGTTCGCGCGTGCTGGCGCCGTCGCTGGTGAGCATCACCCGCTCGCCGAGCCCGGCGCCGAGCGAATCGACCGCCAACAGCGGCTCGCCATCGCCGCTGCGACCGTCGGCCGACAACATCTGCACGACCAGCAACTTCCAACCCAACAGGGATGGATGCCTGGCCGTGGCAGTCGCCGTTCCTAGCACGAGTCCGATTTGCATGGGTGGAGGGGCTTTCGGCTGTCAGCTATCGGCTGTCGGCTTTTGGTTGGTGTTGTGGTTGGACTTCATACTTCTTGCTGTCTGCCGACAGTGTTTGATTTGTGAGTTGTCTGGAATTCGTTTCTTGCTGACAGCCGATAGCTGACAGCCTAGTGGGATAGCTGACAGCCCTTCTATTTCCCCAAAATGCACAAATCATCAATCAACGAGCACCGCCGCTCACGCGTGAATGTCAGCGGCGTGGTCACCCCTTCCCCGGTCGGCGTGGCGATGGAGAACGACAGGTACCCTTCGCCTCCCAGGCCCAGGGCCGCCATGCTCGGGCCGTTCTTGACGAACAGCGTGGTGTCCATCGCGCGGCCCATCTTGGTCATGTTGCGGACGTTGTTCGAGTGGATGATCGCCGTGTGGCGGAAGCCGTGCTCATAGTGCTTCGCCTTGGCAATCGCGTCGTCCACGTCGCGGCAGCGGACGAACGGGACGAACGGCATCATCTGCTCGACGGGCACAAACGGGTTCGATTCGTCCGTCTCGCCGAATAGGAGCATTGTCTCAGATGGCACGTTCTTCCCCGCCGCGCGGGCCAGCACGCTGGCGTCCTGCCCCAAGAAGTCCTTGTGCGGCACGTCGTGCTTGTGATCCCCTTCGCCAACGGACGTGATCGCCGCGCGGGTCAGGGCGTCGACCTCGCGGCTGTTGAGCCGAGCGGCGCCTGCCCGATCCATCGCGGAAAGCATCGCGTCGAATACTTCCGACACGACAAACACTTCCTTCTCGCCGATGCACAGCAGGTTGTTGTCGTACGAGGCGCCTTGAATGATCGCCCGGGCGGCCCGGTCCAAATCGGCCGTTTCGTCTACCACCACCGGCGGATTGCCTGGGCCGGCGACGACTGCTCGCTTGCCGCTGTTGAGCGCCGCGCGGGCCACGGCCGGTCCGCCGGTCACGCAAATCAGCTTCACGCCCCGATGATGGAAGATGGCGTCGGCCGTTTCGAGCGTGGGCTCCGCCATGACGCAAATCAGATTGTCGATCCCCAGGTCGCGGAAGATCGCCTCGTTGAACCGGCGGACCCCTTCCACCGCCACCTTGCGGCCACTGGGATGCGGGTTGACTACCAGCGTGTTGCCGGCGGCGATCATGCTCACGGCGTTGCCCGTGATGGTGGGCAGCGAATGCGTGACGGGCGTGATGGCCCCAATCACGCCGTACGGGGCATGCTCGATGACCGCCAGGCCCCGATCGCCGCTAAAGATTTCGCTGCGCAGAAACTCCACGCCGGGAGTTTTCTCGCCTAGCGTCTTGAGCTTTTCGATCTTGTGGGCCAGCCGGCCGATCTTGGTCTCGTTCATTTCCATCGTGCCGAGTTCCACGCACTGGTCGATGGAGATGCGGCGGATATGGTCGATAATCCGCTTGCGGTCTTCGCGCGTTCGCTCGCTTAGCTGCTCGAACGCCTCCGTGGCAGCGGCGACCGCTTCGTTGACGCAGGTGAACACGCCGCGGCGA
>JAIOQB010000448.1 GCA_021413585.1 Planctomycetia bacterium | reverse complement strand
GCGGCGTTCGGCCGCGGCCAGCGTGGCGGTCGTTCGTTCGGCTTCGGTTCGCAACTGTGCAAGTTCGGATTGCAGCCGGGCGTTCGCTTCGGTGAGCCGCGCGATTTCGTTGCGCGATTCGGTGAGCAGCGTGTCGGCCAGCGTGGGCTGTTCGCGGCGAAGCAGTAGACCGGCCAAGTCGGGGACGTCGACGGCGGCTTCGAACAGCCCTGCGGTCGTGGCCGGATCGGCCACCAGGTCGACGCTATGCACGCGGGTGATCGCCTCGACCATCACTTGATCATCGTGCCGCGCGACGCGGGCTTCGACGTTGTGCGAGAAGCCCACGTTCTCCGGCGCGTGCGTGGCGTCCCACAGCAGTTGCTCTGCCAAAGCGTGGCGAGGGTTGAAGTGGAAGTCACCAAACAGCCCTTCGCCCGGCCGCAGGGCGACGTTGCGGATCGAGCCGATCCGCTCCTGATAGTCGCGCGGCGAGCGGGGATGCCCTTTGGGATGATTCACGTTCACCTTGGCCCCTTCGTACAGGCCGACCGCCGCGGCGAGCGCCTCGGGGCGATAAACGCGACCGTTTTGCGAACGGACGCCGAGGATCTTCACGCCGCTGAGCAGGCCCAATTCACGGTCGAAACGAGGATTCGCCTCGCGCCAGTCGCAGAATTCGACGAGGGTGCAGGTGGCGGCCGGATCGAGTTGGGGCGGGTTCTGTTGAACCGTGCCAGGCGTTGTCGGCGACGCAGGAGTGGTGAGTGTGGCGGTCATGTGAGTCCTCGGCGAAACGTGTTGGTGTTAGTTCAACTGGGGCGTGGCCCCAGGCACTCGGTGTCTGTGGATGCGCGGTGTAAAAGTTCGTAAAAGCCAATAAAAAAAGCCCACCGACGGATTCTCCCTGAGGGAAGGAACCTGTCGGTGGGCTCGCGATTATACCCCGCTCGTAAAGAGCGAAGCCTTCGCCGATACCCGATGTGACGCTACGTGCGCGACGTTACGTGAACCCTGCGCGGCGATGCTTGTCGATCGCTGCGCGAGACTGCGTTACGTGCGTTCAAATTGCTCCAGTTGCTTGCGGACGTGTTGGATGTTGCCGTCGTGAATCGAAAGCTCGACGCCGCAGGTGCCGAAGAACCCTCGCGTCAGCGCCCGTTCGATCAACTCGGCGAGCGCCGCTTCTGCCAGCTTCCGCCGCAGTTCGTTGCTGGCGGTGTTCAGGGCGTCGGTGTTTGTGGCACCGGCGTTAGAGGAAGAATCGGTCATCTTCGTCGCGCCTTTTCGTGGCCGCTGCTGTCGAACATTGCCCAATTTCTGTGCCACGCCGGAACTTTCGCCGGCATTGTTTTTCGCTGTACAATTGCTTGAAATCGCAACATTCATCATGGTGCATAGTATATCAGATCGCGCGAAAAAATCAATTCTCAGAATTGGCCACCTGCGCGAATTTATTTTTGCCGCACATGTAGAAAAACTTTTTGACGCAAAGGCGCAGAGACGCAAAGAAGAAGATAGAGGACGGTGGCAAAAAAGTTTCTTTGCGCGCCTTTGCGTCTGACTTCCGTCAGCCGGTCTCGGGCGCTTCCGCCTGCATGGCGATCAGCCGCCGCGACATCAGCACCTTCTGCCCGGCGAGCAGCTCGCAGTGGTACAGGCCGTCGCTGGGAAGAGTTGTCTGCACGCCGAGCACTCCTTCCACCACGGCCAGCGGCGTTTCAAAATCGATTTTGCCGGTGACAAAAAACACCGGCTCGACCTCTTCCGCCGCCAGCTCGTGCCGCGAATCAACCAGCCGGATGGCGATGTCGGACGAGCCTTGCCCATCGGTGATGGCGAAGTAGACGCAAAAATGAATCGGCGCCGGATACTCCTGGGCACTGAACGTGGTGAACGTGCCCAGGATCGTATGCTTGTGCGTGACCGCGTCCCGATGAACGTGATCGCACAGCACCATGGCGAGGCAG
>JAIOQB010000013.1 GCA_021413585.1 Planctomycetia bacterium | reverse complement strand
GTGCCGCCGCTGGAAAAGCCCGAACCGGCCGACGCATGCGGCGCAGGAGGTTCCGGCCGTCGCACGGGCGGCGCACTCTGCAGCGGAATGTCGTCGGACGGGTCGTCCATGGAAGCGGCTTTCAGCTATCGGCTGTCGGATATCAGCAGGAAGCGGTAAGTGTTAGTCAGGTTTATGCAAATTGGGATTAAACGGTGGCGGTTTTGTGGGGGGCTTCGTATTGGGTACGGAATTGTTGAATGGCGGCTTCCAGGATGCTGGAGCGCTTCGGCACGCCGTCCACGTCGAGCTTCAGATCCTTGGTGTCCAATAGGCTCTGCCGGATATCGGGTTTTTGCTCTTTAATGAACGTGATGAACGACTGTTCCCACTTCGCCACGTCGGGGATCGGCACCTTGTCGAGATGGCCGCGGGTGCCGGCGTAAATGCTCAGCACCTGGTCCACGACGTGCATCGGCTGGTATTGCCCTTGCTTGAGCAATTCCACCATGCGATAGCCGCGGTCGAGCTTCGACTGCGTGGCCGGGTCGAGTTCCGTTCCCAATTGGGCGAACGCTTCCAACTCGCGGAACGCGGCCAGGTCCAATCGCAGACCGCCCGCCACGCTCTTCATCGCTTTGATCTGAGCGGCGCCGCCGACGCGCGACACAGAGATGCCGGCGTTCATGGCGGGGCGTTGGCCGGCGAAGAACAAGTCGGGTTGCAGGTAAATCTGCCCGTCGGTAATCGAGATCACGTTGGTCGGAATGTAGGCGGACACTTCCCCTTCCAACGTCTCGATGATCGGCAGTGACGTAAGCGAGCCGGCCCCCAGGCTGTCTGACAGCTTGGCCGAACGCTCCAGCAACCGGCTATGGCAGTAGAACACGTCGCCGGGGTACGCCTCGCGGCCTGGGGGACGCCGCATGAGCAGCGACAACTGGCGGTACGCCTGGGCCTGTTTTGACAAGTCGTCGTAGATGATCAGGGCGTGCTGGCCTTTGTACGTGAAGTATTCGGCCATCGCCGTGCCGCTGTAGGCACCCAGGTATTGCAGCGGGGCAGGGGCGCTGGCGCCGGCCATGATGACCGTGGTGTAGTCCATCGCGCCGTATTTGCGCAACTGCTCGATCACGCCGGCCACGGCCGAGTCTTTCTGGCCCATGGCGACGTAGAAGCATTTTACGCCCGTGTCGCGCTGGTTGATGATCGTGTCGATGGCGATGGCGGTCTTGCCCGTCTTGCGGTCGCCGATGATCAATTCGCGCTGGCCGCGGCCGACCGGCGTCATGGCGTCGATGGTCTTCAGTCCCGTTTGTAGCGGCTCGCCGACGGGTTGCCGCCCGGCCACGCCGGGGGCCATGAACTCCACGGGACGGGTTTCGGTGGTGATGATCGGCCCCTTGCCATCAAGCGGGTTGCCCAGCGGATCGACGACGCGGCCAATCACGGCTTCGCCGACCGGGACGCTCAGCAGCTTGCCCAGGCTGCGGACCTCGTCTCCTTCTTGAATCTTCAGGTAGTCGCCGAGAATGATGATGCCGACGGAGTTTTCTTCGAGGTTGAAGGCCAGGCCGATGATGCCGCCCGGGAACTCGACCATTTCACCCGACATGACGCCCGACAGGCCGTACACTCGGGCGATGCCGTCGCCGACTTCCAGCACGCGTCCGACTTCACGGACGTCGATCTGGGACTCGTAGTTTTCGATTTCCTTCTGGATAACCGACGCGATTTCGTCTGCTCGGAATTTCATGTCACTCTCGTACGTTCGTTGGGGACAAGCTTGCCGGCGATTGGATGATTTTGTTGTTACTCACGCACCAGCCATGACGAACTTTTCGCGGGCGGTGTCCATTTGTTGCAGATTCTTCTCGCGAATCTGTTGCCGCAGCCCTCGCAGTTGGGTTGCCACGGAGCCGTCGTACACGGTGTCGCCGATTTGCAGCATCATGCCGCCGATCAGGGCCGGATCGACCCGCTCGACCAATTGCGGCTCGCGGCCGAGCATTTTTTGCATCTTCTTGGCCAGCAGCCCGCTGGCCTCGTCGCCAAGTGCCACCGCCGTGGTCACGTCGACCTGCACGCGCCCTCGCAACTGGTTGTGCAGTTGCTCAGCGGCAGTGCGGATCGCCCGCAGGTAGCCCAGCCGGCCATGATCCGCCAGCACCTTCAGGTAATTGAGCATCAGCGGGGATACTCGACCGGTGAACGTCCGCTCCACCACCAGCAGCTTTTCCGCCGGCGACACCATCTCGCTGGCCAGCAACTGCTCGAAAGCGGGATACGGCTGCAGCACTTCGCTCACCAGGCTGTTTAGCTCGGTGACGACGGCATCCACCTGGCCGGCCGACTCCGCCGCTCCCAGCAGCGCCTGGGCATAGAGCGCCCCGACGCGCTGCGCGCCGACGTCGAAATGCTCGGACCGGCGTTCGGGTTGTGTTGCTGCTTGGTCTGCCATGGTTGGCGCTTATTCCGTTGCGAATCAGTTAGGGCTGCCGCCGGTGTCGGAGAATTGCTGGATGGCGTCGCGCACCAGTTTGGCGTGGTCGGCCGGGTTGAGCCGGGTTTGCAAAATCCGCCCTGCCAGGGAGACGGCCAGATCGGCGCTGCGATCTCCCAGTTCCTTGAGCGCCCCTTGCTTGGCCGACTCGATTTCGCGCAGCGTCCGTTCGCGCTCCTTGCCCGCCTCGGTGCGGGCCTCCTCGACGATCGTCTGCCGCGCGTGCTCGGCATCGCGGCGAGCTTCGTCGAGCAGTTGACGGATTTCGTCGGCCGCTCCGGCCAACTTCGCCTCGTACTGCGAAGTCAGCCGCTTCGCCTCCGCCGCCGCCTCCTCCGCCGCGGCGATGTTATCCGCGATCGACTTTTCACGGCGATCCAAGCCGGCCGCAATCGGCCCCCAGGCGAACTTCCACAGAACTGCGAGTAATACCAGGAACACACAGAACGTGTAGATGGCCAAGTCGGTCCGCACTTCGGATGGATCGCCCATCTTTTCGCCAGCATTCGCATGCCCTATTTCGGCATGTTCGCTCTCGTGCTTATCGTGAGCGCCTTCTTCAGGTTCTTTAGCCACGGGTGCCATAGGCGGCGACGATGGGGAGGCATCCCGCCCCATCGCATAGACAGTCCATGACAGAACGCAGGCAAGGCAAACGATCAAGCAGAGCAACCTGTTACGCACGTTCGCTCCTCCACGATGCAATCCAAGATACACACGCTCAACCGGCGAAGCTCGAGCAACTACTTCACCAACCAAGGGTTCTGCTGCCAGCAGACGAACAGGGCGAAGAATGTAAAGCCTTCGATCAGGGCGGCCGCGATGATCATGGCAGTCTGCACGTTGCCAGCCACTTCCGGCTGGCGGGCCATGCTCTCTAGGGCACTGCTGGCCAGCTTGCCGATGCCATAGGCCGAGCCCAAGCAGACGATGCCGGCACCAAACGCGCCTGAGAAAGTGATGAACGAATTAGTAGTGTCCGCCGCCAACGCGGGCGTGGCGAGCACCATGAGTGCGAAAAAGCTGTAGGCGGCAATTTTTGCGAAGCGAATCACGTCGTTTCTCCTGTGTGAAAGAACAACTCGTATGGCAAACGTTTGGTCACAGTATACGTTAAACGAAATCGCCCGACCCACGGCCCGGCGTTAGTGATGATGAACCGCTGCTCCGATAAACAGGGCCGACAAAAAGGTGAAAATGTACGCCTGCAGGAACGCGACAAATAGCTCCAACAAGCTGAACAGCGCCGATGCGATCACAGATATAGAAGCCACGCCGAACCAGGGGCCAAAGCTCATCGTCGCAGCCGCGATGCCCATTCCCATGATTCCCAGCAACACCAAATGTCCGGCCACCATGTTCGCAAGCAACCGGATGGCCAACACGCCGTGCTTGATGAATAGGCCAATCACTTCGATTGGGACGAGGATAATCAATACCGGTATCGCCATATACAAAGGCAGACCCAAATGAGGGACGATGTTCTTGCAGAACCCCCAAGGTCCCATCTTGGCCATGCCGCCAACAACTACAGTTCCCAGCGTCACTGCCGCCATCCCCAGCGTAACGCTAAACGAACTGGTGGGCGCGCCCGCCCAGGGCACCATCCCGAACAAGTTGCAGCCCAGCACAAAGAAAAAGATCGTCCACAGCAGCGGCAGGAATCGGTCCGCATCGTGCCCGCCGATCGCCGGACGGGCGACCTGATCGCGCATGAACACCAGAAACGTCTCGAACAGATTGGCCAGTCGTCCGCGGACGCGCGAGCCGTTGCGCATCTTCGCCCCGAACCTGACGAAAATCATAGTAAGCACTAGAGCCACGACCAATTCGAGGATCATGTACTTTGAAACAACGAAGCCCGAGCCCGGCTCGTAAAGGTTCTTGGGCTGCCCGCCGAAAACTTGCGGAATGAGAATCTTGCCGTGCAACTGCTTGTTGTATTCGGCGATCTTAGCCGGCTCCCACTTCCCCTGATATTCCTTTTGCGGGGCCGCAGCGATCGCCGCACTGCGCCATTGGGCAGCCCAGGCTGGATCGGCCACTCGCTGCTGAAACCACTTTTGCGATTTGTCGAGCGTCAAGAACCGGTCGAACGGCACGCCGGCGTGCTGGTGATCTTCGTGCTTCCACGCTTCATAGTGTGCCAGCAATTCCGCCTTGGGCGGGATCGGTGCGAGTTCGCGTCTACTATCAGCCGGCTTGGCCTCCGGCAGCTTTACCAGCGCGTCGTACTGCCGGCCCGCTTCCCAGTTCTGATAGTCAGCGTCCAGGCGGACCCACCAGTCGGGAAACTGCTCGCGCGCCGTCCTGTCCGAGCGCCACATGAACTTGGGCACGTCGAAGTAATACGCGTCTTTAATGTGGAGTACCGAGTCAGCCATGTTCGCAACGACTACCGTTTAGCTTGTGCGATGATCGAAAATAATTCAGACCGACTTAACGATCGGCCCGGTGGACTTCGCCGGACGGGGCGCAGGCGCGACAAACCGCAAGCTCAGCGGAGTCTCAACCGCCAGGGCCACCAGATAAAATACGAGCAGCATCCCGAACACATTGGTGCCGGAAAGCTGCGCGAGACTATCGAGCCACATTCCTACCGCCAGGGGCAAACCCATCCGCAGCGCCATGCCACTGCCCAATCGCAACATGGCCGCTTGCGGGCCGCGAATCAGTGCGCTGGCAATCAACGCCCCCATGCTGCCCAGCAGCACCACGCTGCCGGCCAACGCCGCGGCCAGCAGCCCTCGCCTGCCGCTGTGCGAATAACCGTAGTAGGCCGTCGGCAGAGCAGTGAGCATCAGTGCCAGCGCCAACCAGGCGCACGACGTCCAAAGCCGACGTGACGGGCTTTCGAGCGGTCGAGTTGGATTGGGTTGGTTGTTCACGCTAGTTTTGCTCGTTTGAATCGCGCTCGTTTGAATCGTGCTCGTTTTTATCGTTGCCCAGGCGGGTTCGCTTCCGCTTGGGCAATTCGCGGGAGATCAACACCAAGTGCGCCACGCCGACTACCAAGCCGAAGGCAAAACCAATCGCGGCGAGAAAACCCGTTCCCCACCGCCGGTCGAGCCATCCGCCGAGAACCCCCGGCAACACCATCTCCAGGGCCACGGTCATTACGCGAGACGCCCAAGCCAAGGCGGTGGCCATGGCGGAACGGTCATCGGGCTGTGTGGTCATAGGATGCGCCCCTCGACCAACAGTACGGCCGCGAGGCCAGAGCGCCTCGCCGCATCAGCGCAACGAACAAGGCAGGAAATTTCGGTCTCCGCAAGGCAGGGCGGCACTTGTGAAAACACTCCCCAAGACACCGCAAGTCGCCAAATCTAGTCGAAGCCTCTGGGAGGGTCAACGGACTGGCGAACAAATTCGCGAAAAATTTCACAATCTCTGCTAAGAGGTTTGGAACTCTATGGTTGCGGCGCAAAATCTCGGCCGCTCGCACCCCCCGCACTCGGCCTCGTCGCCACCCGCAAGCCGACCCAACAAGGGCTCGATCAACGACGCCGAGTCGGCCGAATTCCCGCTCGGCCTAAGAGTTCCTGCCGCAGGATGCCGCGGTTAGTCGCCATCTGCTCTATGAGAAAGTTTCCGTTTCGATTCGTAAGTTGTTTTGCTAGAATTGTTTGCGGAGGATATTTTCCCCTAGCCACCCCACTCAGGGCGGGTCGGTTTATTGCCTATTTTCGATACGTCGATTAAACTAGGACACTTAAGCACAAGTTGAATACTCCTACCTTGTGGGGGCTTCCATCCGACCCACTGAGCATCGAAGCCACTGAACGCCGAGCGACCACATCGTTGAACCAGTCGATTCAACCAGACATCCCCCAATCGGGCATCCACTTTTTTAACCACACCTTTTTCCGTCCCGTCGGCGGCCGCTTTGGCCCAGCCGCGGGTTTCTCAAGCCGGCCACGGATTGCCGCGCTATTGGGCGAGTAACGACCCACCGCCCTAAGCTGCTGGTTGTGCCACGAAGGGACAGCCGACAGCGCGGAGGTAAATCCTTTGATGACGGCCGACTCACTTCGCGCTCGCACCTGTAAAGACCTGGCCGCGATGGCCAGAAAGCAAGGCGTCGATGGCTGGAGCGCGATGCGCAAGGATCAGTTGATCCGCGCGCTGTTGCGACGCTCTCGCAAGGCAGGTGCCGCCGCCACTCGCGCCTCGCGCAGTACGCTCGCCTCGGTCCGTTCGGGCAGCAGCCTGGTGCAGCGCTCCACGCAAGCCGCCGATGCGAGCGCTGCATCCGCCGCGGTGGCCACGCATGTTCTCAACTCCAAAAACGGTGCGGCCAAGAACGGCAGTGCACAGAACGGTGCCGCGCAGAACGGCGCGTCCGCTCCGCGAATGGTGGCCGGCGCGGGTCGCAAACCCCCGCACCAGGTCCGCCAATGGAGCAAAGATCTGGCCAGCGACAGCCCTGCCCATCGCACCCGGTCCAAGGACCGGCTGGTCGTCATGGTGCGCGACTCGTACTGGCTGCATGCCTGCTGGGAACTGCGGCGGCAAAGCATCGAACGGGCGACCGCCGCGATGGCCCATCAGTGGCATACGGCCCGCCCCGTGCTGCGACTGTTGGAAGTGGTCAACGACGGTACCACGAACTCGGCCGAACGTGTGCTGCGCGACGTGGAAATCCACGGCGGCGTGAACAACTGGTATCTGCATGTGGACAATCCGCCGCTGACGTACCGCGTGGCGATCGGCTATCGCGGCGAGGGAGACACCTTCTATTGCCTGGCCCGCAGCAACGTGGTGACGACCCCTTCGCCCGACGCCAGCGACGACCTGGACCGCAACTGGGACGACGTCGCCCGCAATTTCGACAAGATTTACGCCATGAGCGGCGGCTATCAGGAAGAGTCGTCGCACGGCGAATTGCAGGAACTGTTTGAAGAGCGCCTCCGCCGCCCGATGGGCTCGCCGATCTCCACCCGGTTTGGGATGGCGGCCGAAGGGTTGCCGCGGCACGGGGGCCGCTTCCACTTTGAAGTCGAGGCGGAAATGCTCGTTTACGGTGTGGCGAATCCCGACGGGCACGTCACGCTCCGCGGCGAGCCGGTGCAGCTTCGCGCGGATGGCTCGTTCACCGTCCGGCTGGCGATGCCCGATCGCCGGCAGGTGATTCCGATTGTGGCCAACTCGGCCGACGGCCTCGAGCAGCGCACGATCGTGCTGGCGGTCGAGCGGAACAAGAAGGTCATGGAGACCCTGGTCCGCGAGCCGGAAGAGCCAGGGGCGTGAGGCCCGTTTTTTGTCCAGAGGCTTCACAGTGGCGTCACGGGCGCGAAATGTCAACGGTCCAAATCTCGCCACGGCATTGCTTCCCTGTAAAATTCTTAAAGACCATGTCGGATTCGCACTGGAAGTTTGACGTCCAAGGCACGTTCCTTAGAGCGGGTACAAACGAGCCCATTCTGAGATGCCAGGCAATCATAGAGTCTGGTGTAAGAGATGACCGCTCTCCATTCTGCTTAGAAGGTGTAGGTCCGATCGCTCGGGCAGGCCTAGGAGGCACATTTCGCTCCTGGTTTGTAACTGAGGGCTCCAACGATCCGATCGCGTGCCCGCTCACGGTAAGCGTCTTTGTTCGTGTTGCTCCCGGCCAATGGAAGCCTTACGTAGTGCCGGTCGATACGGCACAGTGCCGAAGCATCGCGCCCAATGAGCTTTTCATTCAATTAGGGCCAGTTCTCATCGATCAGAATGAATCGCTGTATGTGGCGGATAGTTAACGTAATGACTATCGGGGAGCGGCCCACCCCTTTTTTGGTCATTGGGATTTGGTCATTGGACATTTCTCCCCCTGTCGCTGGCGTTCACCCCGTGGCGATTCTCGGGTAAACTTGCGCTCGCGGAGCGTTTGTCTGTGAGCCAGAACCCCCCAACCCCGCGGGCTGCCGCGTGTCGCAAGATATCACTGACATCCTGATCGGCTGGACCTTCGATCCGCACAAACCGACGGTGCGCATCATCACCGCCCCCGACGGCAGCGAAAAGATCCAGATGCGGCTCGAGTTGGGCGTGCTGCAAATGGAGCTGTCCGGCCGGCCCGACGGCACCCGCGTCGAGGGGACCGAATCGTGGCTGGACTACCACGTCCAGCAGCAACAGCAGCGCGACGCGGCGAACCCGGACGGGGCCCCGTATCTGCTGGAGCCCGAGGCGTGCGAGGAATTGCTGCGCGAAGGGGTTCAGTACTACCATCGCTACATCAGCCTCTGGCACCTGGGGCGCTATGAGCTGTGTGCCCGCGACACGAAGCGCAACCTGCGGCTGTTCGCCTTCGTGCGCGAGCATGCCCGGCGCGATCGCGACAAGCTGCAATTCGACCAGTGGCGGCCGTACGTCACGATGATGCACACGCGGGCAGTGGCCACGCCGCTGGTCGAGTTGGGAGAGATGGACGCCGCGCTGGGCGCGATTCAAGCGGGCATCGCGGCGATCGAGCGGTTCCTGGTCGAATACGGCCAGCAGGAACAAGCCGAGCAATGCCAGGAGCTGGTGCATCTGAAGAAGTGGCAGGAGGAATTGACTGCGGGCCGCACTCCCACTGCACTACCGCCCGCGGCGGTGCGGGAAGCGTTGCCCCCCAGCCCGTTGGAACAACTCCGCAGTAAGCTGGCCCGCGCGGTGACGGAAGAGCGGTACGAAGAGGCGGCCCAACTACGCGATGAAATCCGCAAGTTGGGAGACGATTCGACGCAGCAAGCGTGAGGCGTCCGTTAGCCGCCCTCCCCGTGGGGTACGTCGCCGAGTCGCGTGGTTTACCCCCACGGAATGAGGGACGCAGCATCGTCAATGCATGTGATGTCATCGGAATTGGCGCTTTGCGATGGTTAGGCGTACTTTACTCGCGCGCTCGCTGCTACATATTCTCTCGCAGCGTTGCATTCACCGCACGCTGATGCGTCGCGATAATCCGCGGCGGAAATTTGTTGCGTTGCCGCTGGGCAATTGGTAGCATTCCGTGAGACAATTCAAGTGTTGAGTTTGCCGCTGCTGTGCGTATTTTGGTGAGCCGCTAACCTTGCTCGTTGGGAGCCTTCACACAAAGGGACGGGTGGCCGTATAGCCGGCGCCCGGCGTCGAAGCGACGTCGGACCAAGCGCTCGGATCACGAAAGCCCGACCCAAGGCGCCCCCTTGAATGTGGAACGAGCTTTTCAAAGCGCACAGCGGCTGGCAGACTTTATCTTTATTGAATATGCATTGAATATGCGGTCCCACCGCTCGGCCTGAGACCACAGGCCTCTGCGACGACACGCCCTCCGCTTCTTTGTCGTCGCCCCGCCAACTTTAGATGGGAGTTGTTCTGATGCCGCCGGACGAAATGCTGCTCGCGCTGACCCAAAAGTTGATCGGCTTTATTCGCCGGTGGCACAGCGGCGTGGTGGCGTTTTCCGGCGGGGTCGATAGTGCCGTGGTGGCCAAGGCGGCGCAGATAGCGCTGGGAGATGGAGCAACGGCGGTGACGGGCGTCAGCGCCTCACTGGCGCAGGGGGAACTGGACGACGCGATCAATCTGGCCGCGCTGATTGGCATTCGCCACGAGATCGTTGACACGACGGAACTCGACCAACCCGAGTACGTGGCCAACGACTCGCGGCGCTGCTATTTCTGCAAGCAGGAACTGTACAGCCGGCTGGAAGAAGTTGCCACGCGGCTGGGGGCCGAGGTGATCTTTAGCGGCGCGATTGTCGAAGATCTTGGCGACTATCGCCCCGGCCTGGCGGCCGCCGCCGAGCATCAGGTGGAGCATCCGTTGGCGGCCTGCGGCGTTGGCAAAGAGGACGTACGGCGGCTGGCGGCGCATTGGAACTTGCCGGTGGCGGACAAGCCGGCCAGTCCCTGCCTCTCCAGCCGGATCGCCTATGGCGAAGAAGTCACGCCTGAGCGGCTGGCGATAATCGATGCGGCCGAGCGGCTGCTGCGCGACGCCGGCTTCTCGCCGCTGCGAGTGCGCTATCACCGCGGCGACGTGGCCCGGATCGAGGTGCCGCTGGCCGAGTTGCCCACGCTGGCCGAGCCGGCCTTCGGCCGCTGGGTGGTCGAGGAGTTCATGGCCTTGGGCTTCAAGTACGTCACGCTCGACCTGGCCGGCTTCCGCAGCGGGAGCATGAACTTGGTGCTGCCGGTGGAGTCGCTGCGGGATTACGCGACGGTGGCGGGCGGTGAACCGCCGCCAGAGTGAATCGCCACGAAAGCCGCGAAATTTTTGCCACAAAGAACACAAAAAGCACAAAAGGAACGAGAGAGGCCTTTACCTTCCGGAAGGTCACGTCCTTCCATTTTTTGTGTTCTTTGTGGCTAATTTTTCTTCATCGCCAGCCATGCCGCGGCTAACTCTGGCGTTGGCTTACCGTAAACGCGTGCGATGGTGGCGTCGAACGCTTGCCCTTTCATCAGGCTGGCCATCAGCGTGCGGAAGTTTCGCCCGCCGGCCATCAGGTGCCGGGCGAAGCCGTAGCTCAGCACGTCGGCGCCTTCCGGCGGCAGCTTGCCGGCGAGGAACTCTTCGACTTTCGGCTTTTCGGCGATCAACCCGGGCAAGCGAGCGTCCCACGCTTTGACGCGCGGGTCGGCGGGCGCGGCGCTGGCGGCCAGCGCCCGGCCGACTCCTTCGGCAAACCAACGCGGCGCCGTCGTGCGGGCGGCGAGAACTGTGGCGGCGATCTGCTGCGTCATCAGCGGTGCCAGGCCGTAGGGCTCGTCGTCGGCCGGTGTGTTTTCGGCCGGGGGAACCAGCAGGGCGTAGGCGTCCACCAGCGTGTAATTCCAATGCCCTACCTGCTGCTGCGGCAATTGCCCTCGCCGCTCGACCATCAGGGCAAACTCGCTGTAGTCGTAGCGATGGGCGAACAAGTAAAGCGTCATCCGACCACGCACCAGCGGCTCGGCGGGCGGGATGCCTAACGCCGTGCGAATCGCGGTTGCTTGCCGTTGGGCCAACTCGGCGGCGTCCGCAAGGCGTTTGTCGCTGACGTTGCCCAGCAGCAGGAAGTTGTCATTGGAGACTTGCTTGGCTTGGTCGTCGGGGATCGCCAGCCGCCAGTTGCGTGTGGCCAGGTCGGCCCGCTGGCGGCTGAGTACTTCGGGGGAAGCGCCGCGAGCGGCGCCCAGCGCGGCGACTTCGGCCATCGGGCGAGCCGGATCGGGGCCGTCGAACTTGGCGCCTGCCTTGACCCAGCTTTCAATGGCGGCGATGACCTCCGGCGTTAGCGGCGGGGCATCTTGCGGCATCCGCTGCCCATCTTTGGCCGTTCCTTTGATTTTTTGAATCAGCAGGCTGGCGACTGCGTCACCGGCCTTGATCGGCTTGCCGCCGCGGCCGCCGCGCATCAACTGCGTGAATGAGTCCATGCTGAGCCGATTTTGCGCCTGCCGGCCGCCGTGGCAGCTTATGCAATTGGCCGCCAGCACGGGAGCAACGTGCGTCGAAAACGAGATCGAGGTGCCGGGCGGGGGAATATTGCTGGCTGGTGGAGTCGCACTCGCCGGTTCGTTGGGCGTCGTTGGGTTCATCCCGCCCACAATCGCCGCGAGCGGTTGATCTTCGCTGGTGCCGTCGAACCTGGCTCCTTGATCGATCCAACGTGAGATCAATGCAAGCTGTGCGGCGGTGAGCTTTTGTTTCCCCTTGGGCATCTCGCCCGAGGCGATGATCTCGACCAGCCGGCTCTCGCGGCCATTGCCCGGATCGATGACGGCCGAGCCGCCGATGCCGCGCTTCAGCGCGGCGAAGTTTTCTGCGCTGAAGTCTCCTTTGGGTTTTGCGCCCGCGTGGCAACGAACGCAACTGGCGGCCAGCAGCGGGGCGATCTGGGTGCGAAAGCTGACCGTGCCGGCGGCCGGCGGGGCGGGTTTTGGCGACGGTTTTGGCAAAGGGGCGGGTTTTGTCTGCGGAGCAGGCAGAGCGGCGGGTGGCGGGTTCGTCGCGAACTTCTTGAGCCCATCGCTCAGCGGCGGCGGCTCAAAACCTTCCAGCACCAACCGGCCCCGCAGTTCGCTGAGCTTGAGAGCGAGCGGGGAGAGAAGGCGCTGCGCCGCGGCGTCGGGGGGAAGCGTGGCGACGGCGGCACTTTCGGCCAATTCGCGAGCAGCGGTAAATCGCCGCCACGCTTCGTCTAATTTTCGGGCGGCAAGTGCCCGATCAGCGTCGGCCAACGCGGTAGCGGCGGATTCGATGGCCTTGCGCTGCGCTGGCGTCGCTTCAGCGAGGGCGATTGCACCGTGGGCCAGCAGCACCACCGCCGCAATGACGCCGCTGCAACGCATCAACTGAAAATGCAGCCGCCACACCATGCTCGCCTCTCGCGGTTTGCGATTGCCCAGAGAGGCGCATTATAGATCGGGTCGCGAGCCAGCGGCAACGACGTGGCGCGAAGGGATGGATTCAGGGTGGCAATCGCCTGACCAAGAGAAGATCGCACCGGCCTCAGGCGGCCCGATTACGATGCCGCTGCCGAATGAACATTCCCCCCAGAATCATGCACCCCAGCCCAAATCCCCCCATGGGGTTGTGCCAACTCGTGCCGGCCGTCGCTCGGTCCATGGCAATGTAAACAGCGCAGGCGGTGACGACATACAAGAGCATAAACAGGCTGAATCGCATGAGATGCAGCTCAAGGTTGAGAAAAGACTGAGAAGAGTTGCACAAGAGCACTACATTGCCCCGCACCAAACGCCGATTGGTCATTGGGATTTGGACATTGGGATTTAGATTCTAGCCGTGCTGCCGCTGCACGGCCCGCTGCCGCAGCTTCGGCTCCAGCCGCAGGCTTTGCTTGTATCCGTAGTGCAGGGCGAACCATTCGGCGTACCGCTCGCGGTCCACGTAGCCGTTGTTCCGCTGGTCGACCAGGTGCCCCAGCTCGTGAATCAGGATGTTGTTGAGATAGAAGTCCTTCAGGGCCGGCTCGGACCACTGAAGCTTCCACTCATTGCGGGCGTGCTGCACCCATTGGCCGCCGAACATGGCGGCCTCGGTGATCTGGTTCGGCTTGGGGGGCCGGCCGTGGACCTCGATTCGATTCTCTTCGATCGGATACAGGTACAGCGTATTGCCCCATTGCATGCCGTAGCAGGGGAACCGCTCCTTCTTGCGGGTCATGCGGCTGAGTTGCACCACCTCAATCAATTCGACGAACTGCGGCGGCAACTGGCGCAGCCGGCTACGAATCTCGGCCGGCGTGAGCACATGCTGATACCCCTTGCCGGCCGGCTGGACAACGATCTTGAAGGCGTACGGGTCCTTCCGCTTCGGCCGCGGAGTCCGGGGTTCGTGCCAGTCTTCCGGCGGCGAGAACGGGAGTTCCAGGTTCGCCTGGCCCCCGCGGGCTCGCTTCCCCGGCGCGGTCCGCTGACGATCCGACCGGGCCAGCGAGGCGGAATGCCGCGCGGCGGGTGGGGGCAATCGTTTGCCAGTGGATCGGTTCAGGGGACGGGACATGATGATTCACCCACGCGATAGCGCGATCAGCCTCCAAAGGTCCAGCGACTATGTTTTGGGACCGGAGCGGCCCCGGAAAAGTTCGCGGCGGAAGGGCGTTGCCAGCTACTGCCGGCCCCCTCGCACCACCGGGCCGAAGCCCAAGGGCACCCCGGAGGCCCTGTCGGCCCCCGTTTGCCCTCAGTTCCATGCTATGCTGCCGAAAAAGATAAACAAGTGAACATCGCAAGTGGCTTGCTGGAAAGGACTTGCGAATGATGCTTTTTCGCCCAATTGGACATTTTCGGGAGGCTTAACCGGATGGCGCCGGCAGGGGGTAGGAAGCGCCAGTCAGCGCGATTTTGACGCGCGGTGACAATGCGAGAACGTCGCAGAGGACGCGACAAAGTAGTCGCGGTGATCCCGCGCGAACAAGAAAGGGATCTTCTTGTGACGCCAGCAAGGGCAGCAAGCTGCCCATGGCGCCCGATGGAAGGCACTCACCTTCCCTTCACACGCCGCCGCCAGGCGGCCTAATGCCCCCGCATGATAATGGCGATCGCCAATCCGGCCACCGCCAGAATCCCCACTAGCACGGCAATCCAGATCGCCAGCGGCGGATCCTGCTTCTTCTTGATGCGCTGGGGCCGCTGCTCCGGACGCCCCTGAGGCAATCCTTTATCTCGGTCCGCGGGCTTGTTCATGTCGAGGTCGATCCCCGACAGCCCCTGGTTGCTGGCCTGGCGATTCGCAGTCTGCTCGCCCAGCGGTCGGGCAACCGGGAGCGAACCTTCGCCTCGCCGCTGATTCCCGGCCGCGGGAACTATCACCGGGTCGCCAGCATGGCCACCGGTGCGGGCCGGGGGCGTAGGTGAATCCCCTTTCAGCGCGATTCGATCAAAGTCGGAAACCGTGTCGTCCAGGCTGGTCGACTTCGCCTTGCGAGGAGGAGGGCCCGTCCCACGGCGGTTGGCAGTGCGAGGGCCGGCGCCGATGCCCGCCATTTGTTGGGCCGCCCTGGAGGCGGCGGTCAGATTGCCCGACGATCCGCCCGAGGTGCCATGCGGCCCCGAGCCGCTTCCCGAACCCGTGCCGGAATCGCCCCCCGCTCGCCTGGCCAACCAGCCGTGGAGGTCGGCGGCCACCTCGGCGGCGTTTTGCTGGCGGCCGTCGCGAGATTTGACCATCATCTTCTGGCAGATTAGTACCAGGTCGCGCGGCGCGTCGGGGCGGTCTTCCAGGATGCTCTTGGGGCTCTTGGTTTGGTGCATCAACAGCCGCTGCGGCAGCGTCCCCTCGGGAAACGGGGGATGGCCGGTCAGCAGGAAATACAGTGTACACCCGAGGCTATAAATGTCGGCCCGGGCATCGACGTTATGGCTATCCAGGGCCTGCTCGGGGGAGAGATAGTCGGCCGTCCCCAGCACGTTTTCATCGTGGGCCACGGTCAGCGACGCTCGGTCTTCGTCGTCGAAGCGGGCGAGGCCCATGTCCAGGATCTTTACCAGCCCCTTGTCGTCCACCAGCAGGTTGGCCGGCTTGATGTCGCGATGCACCAGCCCCGCGCCGTGGGCATGCTCCAGGCCGTCCGCCGCCTGGGCGATGTAATCGGCCGCCAGATCGTAAGGCATGGGCCCGTCTTGCTTGACCACATTCTGCAAGTCGCGCCCCTCGATGTATTCCATCACGAGGTAATGGACTTGCCCTTCGTTGTCGATGTCGTACGCCCGCACGATATTGCGGTGGTCGAGCCGGGCCGCGGCCTGGGCCTCCTGGTGGAAGCGAGCGAGGTAGGACGAGTCGCCGACGCGCTTCTCCGGCAGCACCTTGATTGCCACGCGGCGCCGCATCAGACCATGCTCGGCCAGATAGACGCTGCTCATGCCGCCGGTGCCGAGATGCCCCAGCAGCTTGTACTTGCCAAGGAAGAAGCCCTTGTGGCGCCCTTCGAGCAGCTTGTCGGCCTGCCAGGCGGTGATCAGCTTGGTCTCGATGAAGAAATCGGCCACGCGGCGGGCGTCTTCGGGCAGCGTCCCTCCGTAGCGCTGCTTACAAGCCGCCAGCGCAGTGGCTAGCGGTTCCTTTTCGACCAAGCCGCTACGCTTGACCAATTCGATCAGTTTGTCCGAGGAGTCTACCTTGGGCACGCCGTCGCCCTTGTGCCGGCTACCAAGAAAAGTAAATGGCGACGCACGCCGCGGAGTGCGAGCCGACGGAATCGGCCCAGTCCAGCGAAGTGTACCGCACCCGATCGCAGCGGCGCGTCACCGCACGAAAAAGATACTGGCCCGATGCCTGGCCGGACGGTTCCACGGTCCACCAGACGGTCGGCGACGCGCCATGCTATGGCCAGCTTAACATCAACTGTCGAAAATGGCCACTAATTTCGGACCAATCGCGGAGAACCTCATGAGACCGCGTGGCGACTGACCCAGTTGAGGGGGAGATGCAGGTGAATTCGCGGGAAACACGGCCCGATTTAGCGCGATCGGCCGCGGGCGAAGCGGCCATCGGTTGACATCGCGGGGCGCGGGCCGTGAAAATCCTACTATTAATAATATCTCCAGGTAGTATCTCCAGGAGGCCGCCGGGCAACCGTGTCGAACAGTCGCGAGTCCCAGCATCGCGTGATTCTCTACACTCGCGTCGGCTGCCACCTGTGCGACGACGCCCGCGACCTGCTGCGCCGCCACGGTCTGGAGCCGGAGGAAATCGACATCGACCGCGACCCACGCCTGCTGGCCCAGTACAACGAGTGCGTCCCAGTAGTGGAGATCGACGGCAAAGTGCGGTTTCGCGGGCGAGTGGACGAGATGTTGCTGCGGCGATTGTTGTGAAGCGAACCATTCCGAAAAGCCCCAGGCACCCACACAAAATTCAAATGAGTTATTGATGGACGATTGCCTAATTATCGGCGGCGGGGTGGTGGGATTGTCGCTGGCGTACGAGCTGGCTGCCCAAGGGCTCAACGTCCATCTGCTCGAACGGGGCGAAACGGGCCAGGAAGCATCATGGGCCGGCGCGGGAATTCTGCCCGCCGCCCGCCGTTCGCCCGGAGGAACCGCGGCCGAGCAGCTTGCCGCGCTCAGCAGGCGACTGCATCCTGAGTGGTCCGAGCGGCTGCTCGACGAGACCGGCATCGACACCGGCTTTACCATCTCCGGTGAGATTCATTTGGCCCGCACGCCCGAGGCCGCGGAGCAACTCGCCCGCGACGTCCAATCGTGGAGCGAAGCCGATCTGGCGGTCGAGCCGTTGCCGCTGGATGAATTGCGGTCCATCGAACCGGCCCTGGCCGACGGCGCCGGTTCGCCGCCGCTCTCGGCTTGGCGATTGCCTGAAACGGCGCAGGTCCGCAATCCGCGGCATTTGAAGGCACTGACTCATGCCGTGCGGCAACGGGGCGTACGCATTACCAGCGGTGCCGAGGTGCAGTCGTTTGCAAAACGCAACGGCGAGGTGACCGGCGTAGTCAGCACGGCGGGCGAGTTTCAGGCGCAGCGGATCGTGCTTTCCGCAGGCGCGTGGTCGGCAGCGTTGCTCGAGCAACTGGGCTGTCCGGCGAAGTTGAAGCCGATTCGGGGTCAGATCGCCTTGTTGCGGCTGCCGGAGCCGGTGCTGCGGTCGATCGTTCACGTCGGACCGCATTACCTCGTGCCGCGCGGCGACGGCCGGGTGCTGGTCGGCTCAACGCTGGAAGACGTGGGTTTCGACAAGCAGACTACGGAAGAGGCGATCGACGAATTGCTGGCGTTTGCCTGCCAGCTGGTGCCGGCATTGGGGGGGGCGGAAGTCGAGCGCACCTGGGCCGGGTTGCGGCCGGGCAATCTTCGCGCTGAGCCGCTGATTGGTCCTGTGCCGGGCCTGGAGAATGTCCTGGTGGCGACTGGCCATTTCCGCTGGGGGCTGTATCTGTCGACCGGCACCGCCGTGCTGCTGCGACAATTGATCTGCGGCGAACCGTCCGCGGTGCCGCTGGACGATTTTCGGCCGGGGAGTGAGCGCGGTTAGTGCCTGATCTACTGGGTGCCTGGGGCAACGCCCCAGCCCGGCTTAATTATCCCATTATCACAGGCCCCTCGTTCTCGCTGCGCAACTCGGGTGCCAAATTCGCGCAAGCGCTGTACAATTGCCGGCAACATCGTCCGTCGGATCGCTGCCAAAAGCTACGCGGCAGGCCGGAATGAAACCATCCACACATCTTGCCATCCCATCGGGGCGTCCATGAACAGTCTCCATCGACACACGAGTCTTGCACTGAGCGCAGTTGCTCTATTCACCTTGGCCGCGCTCTTCGCCGCGCCATTCGCCACGTTGCTCTGGGCCGCAGACCCGCCGGCCCCAGCCCCGGCTGAAGCGCCAGCTCCCAAAGGGGCTCCGCCCGCCAAGGATGAAGCTCCCCCGAAGGACGCGGCAACTCCGCCCGCCGCCGGGGGTAACATTCCCGACGGCACGCCCGAGCAATTGATCGAGTTCATCCGCAAGACGATGAGCCAGCGCCCCGCCGGCACGAGCCGCGAAGAGATGATGGCCAACTATCGCGAAGCGCAGAAGACCGTGCTCGCCGCGGCCGAAAAAATCATCGCCCACAAAGACGCCCAAGGCAAAGATGGCGACCGCCTCACCGCCACCGCCATTTCCGCCGAGTTGCGGGCACTCGACATGCTCGAACGCCTGGGCGACGAAACCGCCGCCAAGCAGCGCAAAGAACTGCTGGCCCGCTTTCAACCCGATCAGCGGCCGATGGTGGCCGGTTTGATCGAGCAGTTGGCTCTGCAAACCCGCTTCACCCCCGCGCCCGACGCCGACCCCGCCGCGATCCGCGCCATGATTGCCGACGCCAAGCAATACTTCGGCGGCAAGCCGCTCAAGGACAATCATGTGATGGTGCTGATCCAGCTTGGCCAGGAACTCGAGCAAGCGGGCACGCCGGCCGAGGCGGCTGACTACTATCAGTTCGTCGGCAAGCTGCTGGCCAAGGCGGAAAACCCGAAGGCCGCCGCCCTGGCGCCGAAGCTCGAAGGAATGGCCCGCCGCGTCGGCCTGGTCGGCAAGCAGATGGATCTCTTTGGCAAGCAACTCGACGGCAAGGAGTTCAACTGGGCCGCGTACAAAGGGAAGGTGGTGCTCGTGGACTTCTGGGCCACCTGGTGTGGCCCCTGCCGCGCGGAACTGCCGAACGTGCTGCGCAACTACAAGGAATACCACGACCGGGGCTTTGACGTGATCGGCATCAGCCTCGACGACAATAAAGAAGCGGTCGAGGATTTTATCAAGAAGCAAAACATCCCCTGGACGATGCTCTACAGCGACGACCCCAAGGCCACCGGCTGGGAACATCCGCTGGCCGCCCACTACGGCATCATGGGCATCCCCGCCGTAATTCTCGTCGACCGCGACGGCAAAGTAGTCTCGCTCAACGCCCGCGGCCCGGAGCTGGGCAAGCAGCTCGCCAAACTAATCGGCCCGGCGAAGGGGGCCGAGGGCGAGAAGCCAGACGCCAACGGCGAGAAGAAGGAAGACAAGCCGGTAGCGCCGAAGGGTTGATGGAACGTGCCGGCGGGAGGCTTGAGGCTGTAGACGGGAGGCTGGAGGAAGTCGCACGCGGGTGCCAGTGGCGCGTGTGCCTGGGGCTGAACGTAGCGCAGCGGAGTGAAGCCCCAGAGTGTAACTTGGCGAGCAATTGGAACTGGTCCCGGAGGGACCGTTGATAATAGCCCAGCGATTTATCGCTGGGTTAGAGATCCAACACAACGCCCGTGCGTCCCGGAGGGACGCTTGAACCGTCGCTGTAAATCGCAAATATCAGATCGTGCGCGCGGTCTTCAAGCGTTCCTACAGGACGCCGACGAAACGCGCGCTTCACACTACTGGGCTATTGTCGGTCGTCCCTCCGGGACGGGGTGTGCGCCGGGCGAGCCACATGCGACTGGGGCTTCACTTCGCTGCGCTTCGTTCAGCCCCAGGCACCCGCGCGCTTGAGCCCCATACAAATCCCAACCCCCTATTCCCCCGTCACGCCCTTCCAATCCTTGCTACGAAACGACCCGGTCGGCAAACCCGCCCCAATGACCAGATTCGGGTTCGCATTCGGCCGCCAGCCCAGGCGGACGCTGGCGGGTTCCTTCACGGCGTCGGCGGTGACGATCACCGTCTCGCCGTCGATCGTCGCTTTGGCGGGCACATACTTCCCGTCGGCGCCGGCGATTTCAAACTCGGTCAGCGGCTTGCTGTCTCGCGACTTCAGTCCGCCGGCGTAGGCAAACGCCACGCGAACCTTGTCTCCGTCCACGGTGGCCGACTTGAACAGCGGGCCTGACGCCACCACGTCCTTCTTGCCGTAGGTGCGGTTGAGTGCCCAGCGGGCGAGCCGGCTTCCTACGTCCTGCTTGTTACCGGGGTGGATGTTGCCAAAGTTGCCGATGTCGTTGATCACCGCCATGCCGGTGTGCGGGATGGCGAGCGAGGCGGTCTGGGCTTCCCAGAACTCCGGCAGCACATTCCCCCCGTACCGGAACGGCGCAAGCTGCACAAAGTAAAACGGCATCTCGGGGTCGGACCACGCCTGCCGCCAACTGGCGACCAGTGCCTTCATCCGATCGGTGTAGAGCATTCCCTCGCCCACGTTCGCTTCGCCCTGGTACCAGATAGCGCCGCGGATGGCGTACGGGACGATCGGCGCGAGCATGCCGTTGTAGATGATGCCCAGCTCGTGCTGCGGTTTCGACGCCAGCGCGGGGACTGCCTTGACACCCTCGGGCGTGGTGAACGGTTCGATCCGCCGGCCTCCCCAGGCCGCGGCGATCAGGCCCACCGGCACCTTGAGTTCCTTGTGCAGCTCGCGGCCGAAGAAGTAGCCCGGCGCGGCGAAGCCCGGCACGGTGGCCGGGCTGCACGGCACCCACTTGGCGTTGACATCGGCGGCCGGCTTCGGCCCCTGGGCGTTATGCACCAGGAACAGCCGGATCTGCGGGTAATCGGCGGTGGAGACTTCCTTCTTGTTGTTGTCCACCGACGCCACGGCGAACGACATGTTCGATTGCCCTGAGCAAACCCAAACTTCGCCGACGAGGATGTCTTTGAGTTCCAGCTTGTTCTTGCCGCTGACGGTCATCGTCTGCGGCTTGTCGTTGGCGGGCATGGCCGGCAGCGACACCTTCCACTTGCCATCCCCCCCCGCCTTCGTCGAAGCGGTGTGATCGCCAATCGAAACGGTCACCTCCTCGTCCGCCGCCGCCGTCCCCCACACCGGCACCGGCCGATCCCGCTGCAGCACCATGTTGCTGCTGAACACATTGGGCAACTTAACGTCCGCGAAAGCGGGCGAGGCGAGGCCGATTGCGGCGAAGATGCAGAGCGTGGTAGTCGCGTGGATGGCGAGCGACGATGACCGGAACGCGTACAAAATGGCGCGAGGGGAGAGCATGGCTGGGCTCCTTGGAAGGTGTGTTATCAGGCGAGGCGGGAGGGCAGGGGGCAGTGGGTGTTTTTAGCGGTGGTCAAACAGACCAGTCGCCGAGCAACCCAAGGTGGGGATAATCGTAATCTAGGCCCATTCGACAATCAAACGGGCAGGATGAAATAATTGTATAGGAGCTGATTTGGACAATTCCACAGGCAGAACAGTCACGTCAATAAAAAAGGTTCCTGGCATACCGGGCACCCTTTCTGCTTCTGGAGTACCCGCCTGCCTCGCATCTTCGTGCGCAGGGACTCAGTTAAGATTATTTCTCTGAGATTAGTTCGATTATTTCTCGCTGGCGCGATCCCGATCGTCCTTCTTTTTCCGGCGACGCGATTGCGGCGCGGTGGTTTCCTGAGTCAGGCGGCGCGTGACTTCATCAAAATCGCTAATCTGCTCGTTGGCAAGTTCGCGACGCTTGCTTTCATACTGTTCATACTGGGCGCGTGCATGCTGTTCGGCCTGCTGGTGCGACACCCGGCCGGCGTGGGCCAGAATGTCGCGCTCACTCAGACGGATAAAGTCATCGAGTTTCCCAATCCAATCCGTCATGTGCATCGGACGATGCGATCTTGCTTGCAATTCGGCGAAATCGAGATACGCAGATACCATTAAGTTCAACGCGTCAATCTCTTCTTTCGTCAAATAGTTTTTCGCAATCGTTATGTCTCCCTTGCGTACCGCTCCGGCAGGAGCATTCTTCCACGTCGTCAGCCCCATGTTCGGCTGCGATGCATCGGCGCGGGTGGCGACAATCTCGGCCGCCGTGTGGCCGTGGGTGGCCCAATGCATTTTGTTCTGGACCGTCTGAAAAAAGAGGTGTGTCATTTCGACGTTGGCGTCGTAGTCGATGCTCGTGGCGTAAATGTCTGTGATCTTTTGATAGAACAATCGCTCGCTGGCCCGAATATCTCGAATTCGGGAGAGCAGTTCGTCAAAGTAGTCGGCCCCGATTGTGCGGCCGGCCTTGATCCGCTGATCGTCCAGCGTGAACCCCTTGACGAGCAACTCGCTGAGCCGGGCGGTGGCCCACTGTCGAAACGCCGTCCCGCGCGGGGAGCGCACGCGATAGCCAATGGCGAGGATTACGTCGAGGCTGTAATGCTTGAGCGACCGCTGGACTGTGCGAGCCCCTTCCTGACGAACTTGTAAGTATTCCTTACAAGTTGCCGTTTCGGGCAATTCCCGGTCGTCGTAAATTCCTTGGATATGAAGAGTTATGTTCTGGGGAGTGGTGCTATACAGTTCCGCCAGTTGGGCCTGGGTCAGCCAAACCGTTTGGCCATCCAGCCGAACTTGTAGTTTCAGCTCGCCGTCGCTGTAAATGAGCAGTTGCCCCTGGGGAGCGGCTTCGTCGCTCACAAATGGTCTCCTCCTATAAACTATAGAGCGAGTTCACTTATTAAATCGCGTAAATCGCATTCTCCATTGGCACCGGCTAAAAAGCCCCCCCAATTCTTCCTGATCGCCGATCGAGACGGTCACCTCTTCATCCGCCGCCGCCGTCCCCCACACCGGCACCGGCCGATCGCGCTGCAGCACCATGTTGTTGCTGAACACGTTGGGCAACTTGACGTCCGCCCAAGCGGGCGAGGCGATGCCGATGGCGACCGCGGCAGAGACGCAGAGCGTTGCTGCCGCGCGGGTGGTGATAGACCACAACCGGAACGGAAGCGAAACGGCGCGCGAGGAGAGCATTGCAGGGCTCCGTGAGGGTGAGTTATCAGGCGGGGCGGGAGGGCAGGGGAGCGATGGGCGTTTTAAGCGAAGGCCAAATCGACCATTCACTTAGCAACCCGAGGCAGGGATTATCGTAGTGGACTCCCATTCGGCAATCAAATGGAATGAAAAACGGGTACTGTCGTATTTTGAAATAATCGACAAGAGTTTATTGTAATACGTTTATTGTCGTGCTATCCTTCTTGCATGGCAAGGAAACGATTGCCCGGAAGACCGAAGCTCCCCAAAGGCCAGCGGCAGGCTTCCGTGATTACGGTAAGAATGTCTAGGGCGGAAAGGGCGAAAATCCAGCGGGGTGCCAAAGCTAGCGGCCAGAAGCTATCCGCCTGGACACGATCCGTCTTGCTAACAGCAGCAGACGCGATTACGATAAAAAAAGAAGAAGCGGAAGGCGAGGGAATCGAACCCCCATCGCTGTCTCACCAGCGCGTCCTAGGCATGTAAAGGGCCGTTTGTACACCAGTACGGGACGCCTTCCCGCTGCTTCTAAAAAATGGGACCTCTGCCCGCCGCGCCCTTGGTGGCTGTTAAACGACCTTGGGTGTGGGCGGGGTCTCTTTTCTGCTTAGCGCTACCGGGTTCGGTCCACTGCCCCCGTTGCGCGCTCACTTACCACCATCCGTGCGCCCTCCTTCTTATTCCTTTGTTGGATCTTCTGCTGGCTCCATGGCATCCACGATTTTCTTTAATCTCTCCCATAGGTGACGCGGAAGGGGATCGGGCATTTCAAGCCTGAGCCCACCCGACTCCCAAACGTCCTTGCGATCAGCGGGAGCAGACAATCTAGCGGCATCTGACTGATGAACTGCGGCCGGGGGCGCGATTGCCATGGGATTAGTTATTGCGTCAACGGCCGTTGGCCGCATGTGTTGCCCCGCATGGTGCTTGGCAGCGCTGTATCTCAGGCTGCCGCTGGCGTCCACGACGCCTAAATCGTTAGTAGCGGAAATAAAAAGTTGCGCGACACGGTCGCGCCAACTCTGAGGGACTCCGCACGCTCTCCCTAACAGATTGGCCAACATGCCCTTACCGGGAAGTTTGCTTCCGTCAAACTTGTCGATCAGAAATGAGAAGGCCGTGGGCTGGGCCAGAAACTCCAGCTCCGCCAGTCGGGACTCATCCGACGTTGTTGGTGCAAAATAGTCGCGACCCAGATCAGTCAGCCGCAATTCCGCACCTCCCTCAACAATTCCAAACGTCTTTGCGCTGGCGGTAGCTTGAGCAAAGGACGCGGCGGCCTGGTCCATGTCCAGGTCTTGGGCGATCACGGATTTTGGCACCCCAACACGCTCGCCGCCGTGCCTGGCCACGACGGCGCCCAACTTTATTGCGTTGGAGAGCGCGTAGTACGGGTACTTGCGATCCTTCTTGGAGGCCGTCTCGGAGGCTGGTGGTAGCTTTGGCATTCCCGAATCCTAGACCATAATCACATTCGTGACAAGCCCTCAAAGGACTTTCTGTGATTTTTTTGATTTGCAGTCTAATGCCGATCTCGCGGCGAATATAAATGCATTACAATAAATATGCACGAGCAGAAAACACAGTCTTTTATCGAGGAAAATACGTGAAATGTCATGCCCCGCGAAAAGAAAGTCGCCACGATCGCCGCCTAGGCAGAAGGGTCAAGTTTCCCGGCCGTGGAAAGAATTTCTTGAGTCCACCGGGATACGATCATGCGGCTGGGGGTTCGCGTTGGGCAAGGCTGTAAGCGTCTACTTGACGGACTTACGCACAACCTTCAATGCCAGCGAATCCAGATCGCCGAAACTACGGGGCTACGTCGGAAAGCATCAGCGAGTCAAGAAAAATTTTCCTGACGGCTTTTCTATCGCGATCGGCTTGAACACGTTGAAGAGGCTGCGGCGCAGCGGTCCGACCAGGGAGTCAGCAAAACTTGTTGCTCCGATGTCCCTTAGTCAAGAAAAAGGTTTCCGCCCGTTCCCAGGCACCTTTGCTACTCCGGCGAGACAACCACCAGTTCATCAGACACCGCTTCCAACTGCGCCGCGGTGATGGAGGGTTGCTCTTCGGCAAAGCCGACGAGCAGGGCCAGGTCGCAGAGGCGGTTGATTTGCCTGGGGGCGCCGTGGCTGAGGTGGTAGAGGGCTTCTAGCGCGCCGGTGTCGAACAGCGGGCGGCGGGCGCCGGCCGCCGAGAGGCGGTGGTTGACGTAGCTGATTGTTTCTTCCAGGTTCAGGGGCCTGAGCAGGCATTTGACCCCCAGGCGTTCTTCCAGCGCGGGGTGCCGATCCAGCACCGGCAGCAGCACCGGCTGGCCCACCAGCAGCAGCGTCATCGCCGGCCGGCCGTCGACCTCGAAGTTCAACAGCAGCCGCACCACCTCCAGGGCCGAGCAGTCGTCCAGCAGGTGGGCTTCGTCGATCGCCACCACGGCGTGCCTGCCCGCGCGGGCATTTTCTGAGAGCAGCCGCTCGATCGCCCGGACGCTCTCGTGCGTCGTGTGGCGATGGCGCGCACCGCCGCCAAGTTCTCCGACACTGAGTTCTTCGCCGCTGATGGCTCCCAGCTCGGCGGCCAGGTACGCCAGCAATTCGTCCGGCGGCATCTGGGGAAACACGATGTGGACCAGCGGCGGAAACACGATGTGGACCAGCGGCGCGAAGTTGGCCGGCAGCAGCCGACGCATCGTCTGCACCAGCAGCGTCTTGCCCAAGCCCGAGGCGCCGGCCAGCAGCGCCCCCGCCTGCCGGCTTTCGATCGCATAGCGGAGCTTCAGCAACGCCCCCTGGTGCGACTCGCCAGGGTAATAGAACCGCTCATCGGCCCCGCTATCAAACGGCTTGCGGTCCAACTGCCAGAAGCTTTCGTACATGGCTGGTCGTCCTTGACGGGGCGTGACGAGTGCTGATTCGCGGGTGATGGAATCTCAGGTCCCGGAGGGACCGTTGAAAATAGCCCAGCTGGGTTGGTGGTTCGCCTCAATGTTGGTGCGTCCTGGAGGGACGCTTGAACGATTCGCTGCGAGATACGTCAGGCCCACACGCATTGCATCGTGTGCGGTGTCTTCAAGCGTCCCTACGGGACGCACTCGATATTCACGTTTACTATTACCCAGCGATAAATCGCTGGGCTATTGTCGGGCGTCCCTACGGGACGGTGTGTGGGACGGTTTAATCCTCGTTGTGACTGCTGTCGTGCGCCGCGGCTCGGGGGCGATGGCGGCGGGCCAGTTCGGCCGCGGGGCTCGGGCAAAAATTCTCGGCCACGCCGATCAGGCGGATCCCTTGGTCTTCGAGCAATTCCAATGATTCGACGAGCGTGTCGCGGGCCGGTTGCCGGGAGTCGCACACCACGATCGCGGCGTCCACGCCCGAGTTGGGGCGCATCCAGTGCGGTAGTGGACGCTGCCGGCCGGCGGGCGAAGTGACGTCCATCAAGCCACTGTCCAGCGGACCCACATCCAGCAGCACCAGCCGATAGCGGGCACGCAGCGCGTCGAGCGTGGTGCGCCAGTACAAGTCGTCGGCCAGCGGCGCCGCGGCCTCAGCCGGTCCGCGGAGCGGCAGCAGCGTCAGGCCGTCGTGCAGCGATTCGACCAGCACCTCGGCCAACGACAGGTCCGCGCCGGCCAGGTCTTCCCAGCCGAAGCGGGGCGTCATGCCCAGGCAACTTGCCAGCCGCGGATGGACGAAGTCAGCGTCGACCAATGCCGATTTGAGCCGCATCGAAGCCAGTCGCTGCGCCAGGCAGAGCATCATCGTCGTCGCGCCGGTTTCGCGCCCGATGCTGCTGATGGCCACCACTTGTTGACCATCGCGGGCGGCGGTGACCAGTTGATTCGCCAGGGAGTCGAGGTCTGCCCCGACGCGGCCTACGAGGTCCGTCACCGGCGTGGGCCAGGAGAACTCGTCGACTTCAAACGCCGGGCGTGCCCATTCGGCGGTGGCCAGGTCCAGCGACATGGTGGCCGCCATGCTGGAATGATTCTGCTGCGCCGGCCGCTGGGCCTTGGCATGATTCCAATGCGGCGCGGCGGGGGACTCGTGGGCCGCGTCGACGATCACGCGATTGACCGGGGCCGATTGCTCGGCCGGCGGCATCGGCGCGGTAGGTTGGATCGGCACGGTCAGCGGCGCTGAAGGCGAAGGGGCGTAATTGTGGACGGCAATGTGCGGCGCCGCATGAGGAGGCGCAGCGTGCGCCGCCGCCGCATTGGCCGCGGCCACGTAGGCCCCGGCATCGTTGGACGCAGACTCGCTCAATGGTGCATGCGTGGCTGCCGTGGCTGGCAGCGGGCCGATGTGCGTGCCTGAGGGGCGGGCATTGGTGCTTGGTTGGGCGCGGTAGGCGGCCAGAAGTAGGGCGTGGCCGGTTGGCGCGAATCGTTCGCCGGTGCCGCGCGCCGTGGTTCGTACGGGGGGCGGGCGCTCTGCGGCGCGATGCTGCCAGGGCCATACGTGGTCGGCGGCCCCGCGGGGGTACGCTCCGCCGTGCGGTAGTTCGATTCAGAACGGTAGTTCAGTTCAGGTTCGCGGTCGTTGCGATTGGCGGCGCGGTAGGAACCGGCATTGCCATACGATCCGTCGGGCGTCGGCTCGCCATCGGCCGATCTGCCTGCCGGGGCGGCGGCCGCGCGGGCGGCCGGATATTGTGAATCGTCCGGAGCTTGGCCGGCCAACGGCGAGTTGGGCGTAGCCTGACCCGGCAGCACGCCGTTCCACAGCGGCGGCGTGGCGACGTGCGTTGGCAGCGAGGCCGTCTTGCGCATCAACCAGCAGCCGGCGATGATGATCGCCCCGACGGCGACAATCGCCGCAACCAGGTCCGCCCAGGGCGGTCGACGCGGACCGGAGCAAAACTGGGTTGCGAAGACGCGGGGGTCGCGCGGGACGTTAAGGGGCCGCTCGCGCTGTCGGAGTCGATTTCATCGAACTCAGAGTCGTCGATGGTGGGAGGGTCAATGTTCGCGTCGCGCAGGGGGGCATGATCGGCCGCAGCGCCGCTGTGTGAAATGTCGTCCGGCTCGACGGTGGCCCAATCGGGTGTGTCGCGGTCCGGCGTGGCCTTGTCCCGGGTGGCACTGGCGAATGGCTCGGCTTCGTCGGTCAGGTCGGGCAATCGCAGCAGAATCGGCACCTGGCGGCGGCGATTCGACGGCTCGGCGGCGTCCCGCCGGCGGTGCTTTGGCGCAGCCCCCTCGGCAGCGACGTTGGCCCCACGGCGATGGATAGGTACGATGGACATGAAGAGTCACCTGACAAAGACATGTACGCTGCGACACCTGCCACTGAGCCAGCCAGCTTCCAAGCGCGAACCCGCCCGGCCCGCTGACAGGCACTCGTCCATGGTTATCGGCTCCGGTGGTAACGGTCTTGAGTATTACAGAGGATTTAACGCCTGTGGAAACTGGGTAAAATAGATGGATGTCGATTTAGGTAGCGTGGGTGCTTGCACCCACGGATTTTCACGGGGAAACGTGGGTGCAAGCACCCACGCTACGAAACACGAACCGAAAGCTAGACGATGGCGATTGCCAACCAGACGAATACCAGTGAGCTGATCCGCGACCTGCTGGCGCAGAAAATCCTGATCCTCGACGGGGCGATGGGGACGATGGTCCAGGCCCTGAAGCTTGACGAGCAGGCGGTGCGCGGCGAGCGGTTTGCCAACCACCACAAAGACCTCAAGAACTTCTGCGACATCCTCTGCCTGACGCACGCCGACGACGTGACCGACATCCACCGCCAATACCTGGCGGCGGGGGCGGACATCGTCGAGACGAACACGTTTGGGGCGACCAGCGTCGGCATGGAGGATTTTGACCTCGTGCCGCTGGTGCGCGAGGTGAACCTGGCGGCGGCCCGCTGTGCCCGCGCTGCGGTCGATGAATTCAACATCCGCACGCCGGACAAGCCCCGCTTCGTGGCGGGTTCGATCGGCCCGACGCCGCGCACTGCTTCGTTTTCGCCAGACTCAGGTAATCCGGCTTTTCGCGGAGTGACTTTTGACCAGCTTGTTGATTCGTACTACGAGCAGGTGGCCGCGCTGGTCGAAGGAGGGGTCGATCTGCTGCTGCCGGAAACATCGATTGACACACTAAACCTTAAGGCGTGCCTGTTCGCGATCGCCCGTTTCTTTGACGACCATCCCGGCGTGCGATTGCCGGTGATGGCGTCCACGACGATCACGGACGAAGCAGGACGAACATTGTCAGGTCAGACAATCGAAGCAGTCTGGAACTCCTTGTCGCACTTTCCCTTGCTGAGCGTGGGGATCAACTGCGCATTGGGGCCGGACAAGATGCGCCCTTATGTCGAAGAATTGTCGCGCATTGCGCCCGTTTACGTCAGTTGCCATCCCAATGCCGGTCTGCCCAACGAAATGGGGGGCTACGATGTATCTCCCGCTCAAATGGTTGAATCGATGCGTGATTTTGTCGAGCAGGGTTGGGTCAATATCCTCGGCGGCTGCTGCGGCACCACGCCGGAGTACATCACCGCGTTTGCCGAGCTGACGCGCGGCGCCAAGCCCCGCCGGCCGCCGCGGGTGGAACCGTTGACGCGCCTTTCAGGGCAGGAAGCGCTCACGCTCCGCCCCGAGAGCAACTTCATGATGATCGGCGAGCGGACCAACGTCACCGGTTCGGCCAAGTTCGCTCAATTGGTTCGGGGCGGGCAGTTCGACAAGACGGTGGAAGTGGCCCGGCAGCAGGTGATTGCCGGGGCCAGCGTGATCGACGTGAACATGGACGACGCTCTGCTCGACGGCGTGCAGGCGATGACGCACTTTTTGAATCTGATCGCCGCCGAGCCGGATATTGCCCGCGTGCCGATCATGATCGACAGCAGCCGCTGGGAAGTGATCGAGGCGGGTTTAAAATGCGTGCAAGGGAAGGGGATCGTCAACTCAATCAGCCTCAAGGAAGGGGAAGAGTCGTTCCTCCGCCAGGCCGCGCTCGTCCGTCGTTACGGCGCCGCGGTGGTGGTGATGGCCTTCGACGAGCAGGGACAGGCGGTCGAAACCGACGACAAAGTGCGGATCTGCAAGCGGGCGTTCAAGCTGCTCACCGAGCAGGTCGGCTTCCCTCCGCAGGACATTATCTTCGACCCCAACATTCTGACCGTGGCCACCGGCATAGAGGAGCACAACAACTATGCGGTGAGCTATTTCGAGGCCGTGCGGCGGATCAAGGCCGAATGCCCTGGGGCCAAAACCTCCGGCGGCGTGAGCAACGTCTCGTTCTCGTTCCGCGGCAATGACATGGTGCGCGAGGCGATGCACTCGGCGTTCTTGTATCACGCCATTCGCGCGGGCCTGGATATGGGCATCGTCAACGCCGGCCAGTTGGCGGTGTATGAAGAGGTGCCCAAGGAACTACTGGAACTGGTCGAGGACGTGCTGCTCAATCGCCGCCCCGACGCCACCGAGCGGCTGGTGACGTTCGCGGAGTCGCTCAAGGACAAATCGGGACGCAAGGCCGTGGGCGAAGATCTCGCCTGGCGCGACGCCCCGGTGGCCGAGCGGCTGCGGCACGCGCTGGTCAAGGGAATCGACAAGTTCGTCGAGATCGACGTGGAAGAAGCGCGGCACACGGTCGACCGCTGCTTAAGCGTGATCGAAGGCCCGCTGATGGACGGGATGAGCGTGGTGGGAGATCTGTTCGGCGCCGGCAAGATGTTCTTGCCGCAGGTTGTCAAATCGGCCCGCGTGATGAAGCGGGCGGTGGCCTACCTGCTGCCATTCATGGAACAGGAAAAAATCGCCGCCGGCCAGGAACAGCAGCAAGCCCGCGGGCGGATCCTGCTGGCTACGGTCAAAGGAGACGTTCACGACATCGGCAAGAACATCGTGGGCGTCGTGTTGGGCTGCAACAACTACGAGGTGATCGACCTGGGAGTGATGGTGTCGAGCGAAAAAATCCTCGACACGGCGATCGAGAAGGGGGTGGATATCATCGGCCTTTCCGGCTTGATAACGCCCAGTCTGGACGAGATGGTTCACGTCGCCCGCGAGATGCAGCGCCGTGGCTTTAAGACGCCGCTGTTGATCGGCGGCGCCACGACCAGCGCCAAGCACACGGCGGTGCGGATCGCGCCGCAATATGAAGGGGTGGCGGTGCACGTGCTCGACGCCTCGCGAGCGGTGGGCGTGGTCGATCGGGCGATCAATCCAGAATTGCGGCCGGTGCTCGACAAGGAGAACCGCCACTTGCAGCGCGAGCTGGTCGCGTCGTACGAGAAGCGGCAGCAGGCGACGCTGGTGCCGTATGCCGACGCATTCCGGCGCCGGTTCAAGACGGATTGGCCCAGCGTGGACGTCCCGCGCCCCAGCTTCATCGGCCCGCATGTGCTGAAGAATATCCCGCTCTCGGACATTGTGCCGTACATCGACTGGTCGCCATTTTTCCAGACGTGGGAGCTCAAGGGAAAATATCCGGCGATTCTTGAGGACGCCACATTTGGCGAGGCGGCCCGCAAGTTGTTTGACGATGCCCAGGCGCTGCTGGCGGAGATCGTGCGCGGCGGCAAGCTCACGGCCAACGGGGTGTATGGCTTCTGGCCGGCCGCGTCGGACGGCGATGACATCATTCTCTACGCAGACGAGACGCGGGGCGTGGAGCGAACTCGGCTGCACGCGCTGCGGCAGCAGTGGGAGCGCAAGGGGCAGGACGTGTTTCGCTCGCTGGCCGACTATGTCGCGCCGCTCGGCAGCGGCCGCGAGGACTACATCGGCGCGTTTGCCGTGACGGCCGGCATCGGCTGCGCGGAGATGGCGGCTGAATTTGAAAAGCAGCATGACGATTACAATTCGATCATGGTCAAAGCACTGGCCGATCGGCTGGCCGAGGCGTTGGCCGAATTGACGCATGCCCGGGCGCGCAACGACTGGGGCTATGGCGCCCGGGAAAATCTCAGCAGCGTCGACCTGATCGAAGAGCGCTATCGGGGCATCCGCCCGGCTCCCGGCTATCCGGCGCAGCCCGACCACACCGAGAAGCCGATCATTTTCGATCTACTTGGCGCCACGGCCGCCACCGGCATCGAGCTGACGGAAACCTTTGCCATGCTCCCGGCCGCCAGCGTCAGCGGACTG
>JAIOQB010000012.1 GCA_021413585.1 Planctomycetia bacterium | reverse complement strand
GTCAGCGGGCCGGAGCCGTTTCAGAAGTTGATTAATCAGGGGATGATCCTGGGCGAGATGGAGATCACCGGCTATCAGGACGAGGCGGGCCAGTGGGTGAGTGCCGCGGAAGTCGACGCTGCAGGTTGCCATAGGAATAATCGTATGCCGCTAACGGCCGTCCATGTTCCCCCGCAGGACGCCGCAAAGCGTGGCGAAGGGTTCGTGCTCAGTGCCGATCCGGCGATCCGTCTGGAGAGCCGTGCTCATAAGATGTCCAAAGCCCGCGGCAACGTCGTCAATCCGGACGTCGTCGTCAAGGAATACGGCGCCGACTCGTTGCGGCTCTACGAAATGTTCATGGGTCCGCTGGAAGCGACCAAGCCCTGGAGCATGGAAGGCGTGAGCGGCGTGCGCGGGTTCCTCGACCGCGTGTGGCGGTTGATCGTCGACGACCGGGCCGAGCCGCTGCAGCTCAACGCGGCGGTGGTTGACGCGGCTCTCACGGCCGAGCAGAACCGGGTGGTGCATCGCACGATCAAAGTCGTCACCGCCGACCTGGAGTCGATGAGCTTCAACACGGCGATTGCCCGGTTGATGGAGTTCGTGAACTTCTTCACCAAGGAAGACCGCCGGCCGCGGGCGGCGATGGAATCGCTGGTGCTGCTGCTCTCGCCGATGGCGCCGCATATCGCGGAAGAACTGTGGAACCTGCTGGGGCACAAGAAGTCGCTGGCCTACGAGCCGTGGCCGCAGTTCGACGAAGCGCTCTTAAAGGAAGAGTCGATCGAAGTCCCCGTGCAGATCAAGGGCAAGGTCCGCGGCCGGATCCAAGTTCCGCCCGATGCCGACGAAGCGGCGCTGGAGGCCGCCGCCCGCGCGGATGAAAAGATCGCCGCGTTGCTGGCGGACGCCACCGTGGTTAAAGTAATCGTCGTCCCCGGCCGCCTCGTCAATTTTGTCACGAAGTAAATACCAAACACTCTTCCTCGTCTTTGCGAACTTCGCGACCTTCTGTTCAAACCTTTCTTTTGTTGAACAGAAGATCGCAAAGGGCGCGAAGGAAGTGTTGGCGCACGTCGAGTCAGGTAGAATGGTCGGATTGTATTGCAGGGTAGCGACGGGAAGCCACTCATGAAGAATGTCATCACTCTGGTCCTCGGCGGCGGGCGCGGGACGCGGCTGTATCCACTCACCCGCTATCGCAGCAAGCCGGCCGTGCCGCTGGCGGGCAAGTATCGGTTGATCGACATTCCGATCTCCAACTGCATCAACAGCGGGCTGAATTGCATTTACGTCCTCACGCAGTTTATGTCGGTCAGCTTGCACCGGCACATCAGCAACGCCTATCAGTTCGACCGGTTCAACGGCGGCTTTGTCGAGATTCTGGCCGCTCAGCAGACGCTGGACAATTCCAACTGGTACCAAGGCACCGCGGACGCCGTGCGGCAGAACGTCCGCTATATCCAGCAGCACGGCGTCGAGTACGTGGTGATCCTCTCCGGCGATCAGCTTTACCGGATGGATTACGGCCAAATGATCGAAACCCATCGCAAGAGCGGCGCGGAAGCCACCATCGCCGCCATGCCGGTTACCCGCGAGGCGGCCACCGGGCTGGGCATCATGCGGCTGGATGAAACGGGGCGCGTGACCGGCTTTCTGGAAAAGCCGCAGACCAAAGCCGAGATGGACACCGTGGCCATGGATCCCAAGTGGATCGACGCGGCCGGGTTGGAGAGCCGCGGGCGCGATCTCTTGGCCAGCATGGGCATCTACGTCTTCAATCGTGATTTTCTGGTCGACGTGCTCACCAAGACAGACTATCAGGACTTTGGCCGCGAGATCTTTCCGGCGTCGATCCGCGCCCGCCGCGTGCAGGTGCATTTGTTTGACGGC
>JAIOQB010000438.1 GCA_021413585.1 Planctomycetia bacterium | reverse complement strand
GCGGACGTTTTCGTGTCGGAATCGACCGGCTTCTCATCTGCTGCGCGCGAAGCTTTGTCGGCAGTCGGCGGCTTGGCAGCGGAATTCCACTCGGGCGCGATCATCGCCAGAGCCTTTTCAAGCGGCATCGACGTGTCGAGCATTTCCACATGGCCATCGAAGAACGCCGCCAGGAATTTATCACCCGGACGATATCCCAGCGCCGCGAACGGATCTTTTGGATCGAACACCAGATCCGCCGGCTTGGTCCAGGGAACGGCCTTAGCGGCATGGACCTGAACGAACATGATGGTGGATGCGGGGGACTTAACGTCCAACGGCGGTTTGTCGCCGGGAAAAGGCGTCCCCACGCCAACAAATCGCATCAGGCGGGTCAACGGATCCCGCGGACGGGATTTCGCGTCGCGGCTATAAGCCGCCGGTGTCCGATAAGTCAACGTGAAATTGGCCGTGCTGTCCCAAGGTTCATCCCGCTTGAATTCATTAAAAAAATCGGTGCTCTCCACCAAAGGAAGCACGGTGACGCGCCAACTCAGCAGCGGCACGCCGTCCTTGCCGCGGATATTGTCGGGCCAGGAATGATCCGACGCGTGGTTGTGCCAGTCTTGTACCGCCTGCACGACATCCTTCATCTCATCCACGCGCCGCTCGTCTTCACTTCGAAGACGCTCTTTTTCAGCTTCTTCCTCCCGCTTTCTAAAGTATTCATTCAATACTTCATTGTCGTCCGTGCGTCGCGTGATCATGGCCGCGTAAACTTTCGGGTCGATGTCCAGTCCGATCGAATGGCATTCCGTACCGCCGTTGACATGGTGGACCTTCCCCGGATGCCAACTGCTGGGGCCCCATTGCATCTCGCCGTCTCCTCCGAAGGAGCCCTTGGGCATGAACGGAAAATTGACCGCCTCCGTGTGTAGCGCGGGCTTGGTGGCCTCCTTCCCCTTGTCGATGGTCGGCTCGAAGCCGGCGATCGAGGCTGTCGTCCCGTCCCACCAGGCCGAGTAACGGGTTTCGCGCGTTTCCGTCAGCACCATCGTTTGAGTCGGCGCGCGCAAATTATTGAAGGAATACGCGGCATATGGATGCACGATTCCGCCATCGCCCGCTGGGTCAGTGGCCAAGGTAGCATCCTGTAGAACCGTCAGCGTGGTGGCCCCAATCCCCTTGTACTGCGTCAGTGCCGGCGTCTTGCCGTCGGACCCCACAAATTTTTGATATTCGGCGGCGGCGCTATGCTGATCTCCCTGATACGACGGGCAGTTGAACAGGGGCACCACCTTGGAGGCCAGCGCCGCGTTCGCAGGATTGAATGCTTGACGGGTCGTGAAATTAATCTGGTCATAGATGTAGCCTTGTTCGACGTAAGGCAGCATTTTGATTAAGTACGAATAGGGCGCGCAGGCTGGACCTTCGTCGTCCTTGCCCGGCACAACTTGCTTCAACGCAATCTTCTTGTCCCCCATGTTCTTGCCGTCGTTATAGAATGCCGAGGGAGGAAAGCGCTGCTGGTTGTCATGATAGAGGTGAAAAGCCGTCGCCAACTGTTTCATGTGCAACAGACACTTGATGCCACGCTCATCTTCGCGCGACATTTGCATTGCCGGTAGGATCAAAGCCAGCGCCAGCCCAAGCATGGCCAGCACGGCTACGACGTCAATGACGGAATGCCCACTTTGGCGATGACGCGATGTCATGGTCTCCCCCGAGAAGATGCGAGCGGCAAGTTTCGCCGCGCTGGTTTTTGCGCGTCGGGCGACCTCCGCCCGGGCGCAAAGCATGATAACGCTCGTTAGGGGGGTATGCCAGTAGGACGTGTTTCATTTGGCCGGTAGGCGTTAATTCCAGCAAGGGAAACGCGGTTATTGCCTCGTTCTCTCCAGACAAAATCACACTCCGCTCCCGGAGCATCCGACATGAAACTCATCCTTCCCGGCGGCCGCGGTCAGGTTGGAACGATCCTGGCCAGGGCGTTTCATGCCGCGGGGCGTGACGTGACTGTGCTGAGCCGCGGGCCGGCTGCTGTGCCGTGGAAAATTGTTCGCTGGGACGCAGAGACACTGGGGGACTGGGCGGTGGAGTTGGAAGGGGCCGATGTTGTTATTAATTTGGCGGGGCGGAGTGTCAATTGCCGGTACACGCCCGAGAATCGGCGGGTGATCAATGAATCGCGCGTGAACTCGACGCGGGTATTGGGGCGGGCGATCGCCGCTTGCTCGCGGCCGCCGCGAGTTTGGCTGCAGGCTAGCACCGCGACGATTTATGCCCATCGGTTCGACGCGGCGAACGACGAGGCAACCGGCATTCTCGGCGGCGCGGAGTTCGACGCGCCGGATACGTGGCGATTCAGCATCGACGTGGCGACTTCTTGGGAACGCGCGGCACAGGAGGTCGCGCTGCCGCAGACTCGGCAAGTTCTGATGCGCTCGGCGGTGATCCTTAGCCCTGACCGGGGCGGGATATTTGACACGCTGCTGGGGCTCGTGCGACACGGCCTGGGAGGAACGAGCGGCTCGGGCCGGCAATATCTCTCCTGGATTCACGACGCCGACTTCGTGCGCTCGGTCTACTGGCTGATCGAGCACGAGGAGCTGGCGGGGGCGGTCAACATCGCAGTCCCGCATCCAATGCCGAATGCCGAGTTCATGCGCACGCTGCGCCGGGCGTGGGGGACGCGGATAGGCCTGCCGGCCACACGATGGATGCTGGAAATCGGCGCCCGGCTGATGCGCACCGAAACGGAGTTGGTGCTCAAGAGCCGCCGCGTGGTGCCGGGACGATTGTTGGAATCGGGCTTTGCGTTTCAGTATCCAATGTGGCCGGAGGCGGCGACGGATCTTTGCCAACGTTGGCGGGAGGTGCATTAAAATCACGACTCGAATCGTTTAGGATGGGGCATGGAGTCCGCGAGGGTAAACCCAGCGGCTCAGCATTCGGCTCCTGCAATTGCGGACTCAATTCCTATGATGGCTAACAACATCCTGCTCACCGTCGACGGTCTGGTCGAGAAACCGCTTGCCCTATCGGCCGCCGATCTGGCGGCGATCGACGTGCAATACCAGGTGCCCGACGTGGGGACGATTGTCCCGGGACGGCGGGGGAGGGGAGTGCTGCTGCGCGGGTTGTTGGCGCTGGCTCGGCCCAAATCGGATGGCGATTATCTGACGCTCCATTCCACGGCCGATGACTTTCACGCCAGCGTGCCGCTTTCGTCCGTGCGCGACGTGGGGGTGCTGGTATACGAAATCGACGGTCAGCCCCTGCCCAAGAGCGCCGGCGGCCCGTTGCGGTTTTTGCTGCCCGATTCGGCGGCGTGCCACACGGCGGAGATCGACGAGTGCGCGAATGTGAAGTTTGTCGATCGGCTGGAGGTCACCGCCGGGCGAGGGCACGACAATCGGCCGTCAACGGTGGACGAGCATGCACGGTTGCATCAAAAGTGAGCGGAATGGCGCTAGCCACCGGTCGTTCGGTGCGGCCCTGGAATCAAAGCGACGCGCCAGAATTGGTTGCGCCGTAGTAGTAGCCAACCGATGCGACGGGGCCACGCTTTACCCTCCCCCAGCCCCTCCCTTAAAGGGAGGGGAGTTCCTCACGCGACAATACCTCTCGCGCTTCACACTTCCTTCCTACAGCCTACGGCCTCAAGCCTACAGCCTACTGCCTCAATCAAGCGTCCCCAGCGCCCCCGCCGGCGGCACATGGATTCCGTCGATTTGATTATGCGCCGCGCTGCGGAAGAAGCGGGGTTCGATCGCCAGCTTCGCGCCGAAGGTCCCTTGCCCTTCGTCGGAGTAGACGCCCAGCTTCACCAGGAACGATTCGCCGATGCGGGTGAACGTAAGTTGCTGCGTGGTGTTCGTGCTGCCGCCGATGCTCAGGCTGGTGGTAAACGACGTGATCCACTTCTCGCTCATCCGATAGTTGATCGTGGCGATGAGCACCTGGCTGCTGATCGGCCCTTCGAGCGATTGCACGCCCAGATACACGCTCCCCAGGTCCGGCCGATGGAGCAAGCCGCCGACGCTCACGAGCTGCTGCCCCTGGCTGAACGTGTCGAACAGGCCTTCGCTGAGCAAAGTGAAGCGATCCCCGACATGCCAACTGAAGTTGTAGTCGATCAGCCCCACCAGAGCGCCGAAATTGTCCTGGTTCTGATTGGGATACAGCACCAGGTCGGTGTCGAACGTGATCCAGTCCACGATGTGTTGCGCGCCTGGCTCGCCGCGTTTGGTCTGCCAGCGCTGATGCACGCCGAGCCGCAGCGCGGTCAGGTCGTCGGCCAGTTCGGTCGACGGCGACGTGACCCAGTCGGCCAGTCCCGCACGGATGGCGTAGAACCGGGGATCGAATTGCGACGGGATCGTGCCCCCCGGGAAGTCGTAGAACGGATAGAAATTACGGAACTGCTCGATCGAATCGTCGTCGATCGGGTCATACAACGGCAGTTGCGTCACGTCTTGATTGGCGTCGGAATAAGAGAATTGCGCCTGAAAGTCGACCTTGTGCGCCAAGCCATGCACGTTCCACAGGTCGCTCTCCACCGTGGGATCGACTTTCCACATTGGGAGGTTGGCCCGGATGCCCACTTGGCCGTAGGCCCGGTCGAGCGGCTGGCCGTTGAGATCCTCGCCCCAGTGTGTCAGTTCGCCAAGGGCATACGGCACCACCTTCACCACGCCAATATCGACCGGCAGATCGATCTCCTGCCGCGAGGAAAACCGGCTGCCGGTAGAGGCTACCTGCCACGGCAGCAATTGGAACGCCGGCTCGTTGGGCGGGATGGTTTCGGGGCGATACTGGGCATACGCCGCGCTCGAATGCTCGAACCACGTGAAGTGATCCCCCAGGATCGACTCGCCGATCCAATAGTGATCGGCGCGGGGGAGCCACGACGTGGTTGTGAAGAAATGCTCCAACTGCATCTGCCCCATCACGGTCCAACTGCGGTTCTCCACGCTGCGTCGAATGCGCAGGTCTGTGTCTTCATCCTTGGAAGTCCACCATTCTCGCTGGTAGTACTGCTGCAGGAAGTTGCGGTCGCTGACGATGCCCAATTCTCCAATCCACTCGAAACCATCTCCCAACGACTGGCGGTTGTTGTAGAGCAGCCGGCCGCGCTCCGTGGTGGAGGGGACCACGGCGCGATAGTCGCGGCCCAAATTGTCCACGCCGTCGTCGTGAATGTAGAAGGCGTCGAGCACTCCCTTCGTCGGCCCTCCCAGGCCGGCCAGGCTGGGGAACGTGTAGGTGTACTTCGTGCTCACCGCCGGGCCGCGGTCGCTTAAATAGTCGAAACCCAAATCCCACGTCGTCCCCTTGATCGGCTTTTTGAAACCCAGCAACTGGTACGGATTCCAATCGGTCCAGATCTGCTGGCCGAAGACGTTGTCGCTCTTGAACTTGATCTGCTTCAAGTAGAAGCCGGGGTCGTCCAGGTCGGTGGTCAGCGTCGGCCAATAGAATACCGGTAGGCCTTCGACGAACAGGTAATCATCCGAGGCGGTCATCTGCCAGTCGTGCTCGATCAGCGGCTGCCCGGTGCGCGGGTCGACCGTGGCCTCGCCGGTGATTGGATTGACGGCGGGCTGCGGGTGATCCTGAATCTCCAGGTTCTCCCCTTGGATCCAGTAGCCCGGCTCTCCCATGCGGCTGGTGGTGAACCGGGCCCCCTGGGCGACAAACCGATCTTGCGCCGTCTGCCGCAGCACGCTGGCCTGCAGGCGGAGCTTTCCTTCAAACTTCTGCACCGTGCCGAGCAGTTCCGCGTCGAGGATCATGCCTACGTGGTTGCGGACGTCGTAGTACATCGCCTTGGCGGTGACCACGCGATCCGCCTGCCGAAACACGATGTTTCCTTCCATGTAAACTTCCAGCGGCGTGTCGTCGCGCTGGACGGTTTGGCCGCCGAGATCGGGCTGCTCCATGCCGCGTGTCCAGATCACCAGCCGGTCGGTCGAGATGTCGATCGAGCCGAGCTTGTCGGCCCCGTCGATGATCAAGTTCACGCCGCCGCTGATCACGGCCACCCATTCGTTGCTGGCCGTGTCGGGAAACCATTCGGCCTGCACCCGCACGTCGCTGCGGGGGAAGGCTCGCAGGCGGCGCGTGCCGGGGGGCGG
>JAIOQB010000437.1 GCA_021413585.1 Planctomycetia bacterium | reverse complement strand
CCGACGCCGCTGGCCTGGTGGCAGTAGAAGCTACAATTGTTGACGTTGTTCGTGCCGTACAGCCGGGCAAAGAGCTGCAGCAGGAACCCCGCCTCGTTGCTGCTGCGGCCGCTGAAGTACCAGAACGTGTCGTCGGCGGCCGTGGTCCGCAGCCTGGCGGCGATCTTGGCAAAAGCATCGTCCCAACTGATTGGGCGATAATAGTCGTCGCCGCGGCGCAGGATCACCGGCTGCGTCAGCCGGCCCGCGGCTTCCAGTTCGCGCGGCGTGAACCGCTGCATCTGCGGGATGGAGTACGTCGCAAAGTAATCCGCCGGGATGGCCCCCTGCATGTCGGCCGCCATCGCCTGCATCGCTTTTTTGCAGACTTCGGGGAAATGGCCCAGCTCGTTCCGCATCCCCCCCTGCTGGCCCCCCATGCCGACGGCGCAGGTCTTGCAGGCGTTCTTGCTGCTGAGCGCTTTGAAGAATTTCCAGAAGCCGCCGGAGGCGCGGGCTTTTTTCAGGGAGTACAAGACGGCCGGCCAACCGCCGCCGGTCTTAAATTGCCTCATCGCCATACCTCACGAATGCGCCGCGGTCCAGCAAAAATGACTCAGCTCAACTGATTGCGTTTATTGTAGTCAACGCGGCAGCGGCATGGCCATTGGGTCGGCACTTGGCACGTAGGTGAAGTCCCTATATTACGGTGAAAACGTGCGGTTCGACGGGCTTCCGGCCTCTCCGTCGCCGTGCGAGCTTCGCTGAACGTCAAGGTCGCTGATCGAGGCATTGTCGATCGAGGCATAGAGGTCGGATGTTTTCGCGGCAAAATCTTTGTCGCCTGCCCCGGGGCGCTGTAGAATTGCCTGCGCTGCAGGGGGAGTTTGTCTCCGCCGTTTTATCTTTCGGCCATTTCGGTAGAGCTTTTATGACCATCATTCGCCACCACCTTTCTTCGCGATGGATTGCGACCTATGCACTCGCCTGCCTGGCGGCGGTGTTGAGTTGCGGCGGCGCTAGCGTCTACGGGGCGGAAGCGATCGTGGCGATGCCGTCGCAGCGGCACGAAGGGTTGCGTAACGAGATCACGGCGGCGCTCGATCGCCCGGCGGCCAGCGACGCGATTACGACTGAGGCCGACAAAGCAGATTCCGTCAAAGCAGACGCTGTGAAGCCCGACGCCGGCGGCGCCATCCAAAAGACTTCCGCCGAGCAACCTGTGGCGCCCGCCGCGACCGAGCATCCGCTCGCCCCCGTGTTGCGGTACGCTCTTGAGATCCACGGCAACATCGCTGAGAAGGTGCACGACTATCGCTGCCGGCTGGTCAAACGCGAGCGCGTGCAAGGGACGCTGCAAACGTATCAAATGATGGATGTGAAGCTGCGGCACCCGGCCCAAGACGCCGACGGCCGCGCGGTGCCGATGGCGGTGTACTTGAAGTTCCTCGCCCCGCAAAAGATCGTCGATCGCGAAGTGGTGTGGGTGCAAGGGCACAATTACGGCAACCTGTTCGCCACCAACGGCGGCGCCGGCGCGCTGAAAACCTTCACGCTGATCCTGCCGCCCGACAGCCCCAAGGCGAACGAGGGGACCAACTATCCGATCTCCGAGATCGGCATCCTCAATCTGGCCGAACGGCTGATCCGCGACGGCCTGCTGCACGTCCGCCTCGACACGCGCCGCGAATGCCAGGTGCGGACCGTGGACGGAGCCAAGGTCAACGGCCGGCTGTGCAAGTTCATCGAAGTGAAGTTCCCCGAACCGCGCCCCGGCATCAAGTTCCATCTGGCTCAGATCTTCATCGACCAGGAGCAAAAACTCCCCGTCCGCTACGCCGCCTACGGCTGGCCCACCACCGCCGGCGGCGAGCCCAAGCTGCTCGAGGAGTTCACGTACGTGGACATCAAACCCAATGTAGGCCTGACGGATCGTGACTTCGATGAGAAGAATCCGGCGTATAAGTTCTACGTGCCGGATGGGAAGTAGGCTTGGCATTGGCTCCGCTTAGTGCCACTGCTGGCTTGCCCAGCAGTGCGTCCTTTGGCCACTTCTTAGCGGTGGAACTGCGTGAATCTCTCCACTGGGCAAGGGCATGGTTGCTTAGTGTGGCCGCGGTGACCAACTGTGTATCCAGAGGCGAAGTAGCAGGCGTCCTGTGGCAATTTGTTGCTCACGACACGGATGTTGATCGATCGTAGTCGCGATATTCAAGGAAGAAAGCCGCCGTGTTCTTTCACTCGCAGCTTCCGAGTTTTTATTTTCGTAGCTAACCGCCGCGATTAGACGGCCGGAAGACTTCCCGAAAGACAGTCGGAATATCACGCGCGCCGTGAACGACCAGGAGCAACAAGATGCCGCTGTCAAACGGCCGGTAAAACACGACGTAGCTTCCCACAGGAAAACATCGCACGTCGGACCCAAGGTCGGGCCTGGATTCACCGCTCAGCGGCTGCGCGGCGTAAAGTTCGCATTTGGCGGCTATTCGCCGCAGCAATCGAGCCGCTGCTTCTGGATTCTGGCCCTGGCGACCGATCGTATCAAAAATCTCATCCAGGCTGTGCTCGGCCGCCGCCGTTCGGACGACATGCGACATGTGCCTAATCCCGGTTGTCGTCGGAAGTGAGTCGCCGGGCACCGCGAGCGATCGTCGCTTCCATGTCCAGTTCAGCAAATTCGCCGCGCTCGGCTTCGGCAAGAGAGCGTTGCACATCCTCTTTCAAAGCGGAATGGCGATCGCGCATTTCGCTGTACAACTGCAGGGCCTTGGTGACCAATTCTTCTTTACTTCCCACCGCGCCGGTGGCGATTTCTCGCAGAATAAATTGCTGAAAATCGGACGGAATTGAAACATTCATCGCCATGGTGAACACCTCATCGAGATTCCCAGATTTAGACGGGCAACAGACTCTGCGGTCTCACAGCCATTCCAGGCTGCCTGGTCTCGTTTTGACCGGTCCTCAGGAGCGGCTCACAGGAGCGGCTCAAAATTGCAGCACAACCTTAAGTCCTCCGCTGGAAGAAAAGGAGAAAGCCCGCGATCAAAAACGAGTCTTCTCCCCATTGAATTCTAACAGATTTGAAAGGCGCGAGCCAGCAGCGGCACCCACGGTCAAAACTGGCTCTTGATAGTGCCCAGCTTGTTCTCGCCCGGCTGCAGCGTCTTCTTGAACCGGCCGATGTTCCATGTGGCGGCCTGCCCGTCGAGCTGCACTTTCTTCACATAGCCGGCGTGTTCGTGCCAGACTTGAAACTCCAGCGGCTGCCCCACGGGCAAGCCATCGATCTGAAAGCGGCCGTCCGAGGTAGAAACGGCCATGAAAGGGTTGTCGCGGAGGACGACGTAACCCTTCATGAAAGCGTGAATGGAACATTGCACTTGAAACGGCAACCGCTCGGGTTTGAGCAGGTTCTTGATCTCCACTGGCTGGCCGGTAGGTATGATCTGATTGAAGTCGTTATTCGCGTGGGACACCGCCATCGTGTTGTGGCTCACCGGATCGGAGTTCGTGATCCGCAGCGTCTGTCCGGTGCGCATCATAAGAACGTGCGGCTGGAACCGGCAATCTTTGTTGTCGATCACCGCCGGCGCCTCGGGCGGCTTGATCGCATTGGGCGGCAGCGCGACATCCTTAGTCAATAGATAAACCACCACGTTGGCCACGCCCCGATCCTTGTCGATCAACAGTTCCTCTCGCGGAACCGCCGCAATGGCGCCGCAATTCTGGCCACCTACCGCAAAATTGCCCGCCGGCGGGGGCATCACGCCGTCGAATTCAAATCGCCCGCTGAGCGAAGCGTACTTGGGGTCCTGCATATCGCCGCCGGCCACCGGCAGGGGTTTCACACTTGCGGGAGCTGACAGGGCCGGCTGCGAGGTCGGCTTTGTCGGCGCAGCGACAGGAGACGTTGCAGTGTGACTCTCGTCGGCACATCCGATAAGCACGACGGCCATAAGGAGAATAGCAGAGCATCGCATGGCCCAACCTCGAACGGGATTCAGGGCATCGAAAAAAAACGCGGGCAGCGACCGGTGAGGCGATGCCCGCGTTGAGTTGAATTACTCCCGTCCGCCGGGAAATGGCCTCACCCCATCGCCACCGTCACCGTCTTCTCCTCCAGATAATTATCCAGCGCCTTCTCTCCCAGTTCGCGGCCGATGCCGGACATTTTGAATCCGCCGAAGGGGGCGGCGGCGTCGAAGACGTCGTAGCAGTTCACCCACACCGTGCCGGCCTTCACTTTGGCCGCGATGTGGTGGGCTTTGCCGATATCGCGCGTCCAGACCGCGGCGGCCAGGCCGTACATCGTGTTGTTCGCCCGGTCGACGATCTCATCGACGCTCTTGAACTTCAGCACGGAGAGCACCGGGCCAAAGATCTCGTCCGTGGCGATCGACATGTCGTCCGTCACGCCGTCGAACAGCGTCGGCTCGATATAAAAGCCCTTGTTGCCGACGCGGTTGCCGCCGGTCACGCAGCGGGCACCTTCCTTCTTGCCAAGATCAATGTAGTGCATGATCTTGTCGAACTGGGCCTTATCGAC
>JAIOQB010000468.1 GCA_021413585.1 Planctomycetia bacterium | reverse complement strand
GGGAGGTGCCGAAGGCCCCAGGATACCAGATTGGCGGGGTGATGTGAGCGGGAGTGGGGAGGACGCGCAACGGGTGTTAGGCCCGGCGTTTACGCCGGGTTGATCCCGTCCCCCACAAACCGCGGCAAGTTGCCCGTCGCGTCGAACGGCAAATCCTGCGCTGGTCCCAGCAGCGTGAGATTCTTATCTCGCTGGACCTCGCCCGCATAACTCTCGCTCAGTGCCAGCACTTCCAGATCCCGCGTGTTGCGGATCCAGGCCAGGCGAGCTTCGTGCGGTTCGCGGAGGCCGATGGTTTTCAGCGCCGCGTCGAGCGCCGCGCGGTCGGTGGGAAAATCAATCGGCAGCATGCCGGCCGGAGCGTGGTTGGCGGTGAGGCTGTTAATGCGCGTCAGAGCCAGGTCGGCTTGGGCCACTGCCCGTTGGGTGCAGAACTCGGCCATGCCGATGCCGTTGGCATTGCCGCCGGTGGCGTCGCTGAGTCCTCGCACGACGATCCGCCGCACCTTGGGCCATTCGTCGTCGGCCGCTTCGTGGTCGTGGTACTTGCGGCCGATGACGTTCGTGTCCATGCCCGTGCCGCTGATGTCCTTGCCCAATTCATCGATCAGCAGCACGTCGAGTTCCTGCACCGGCAGCCGGGGCATCCACTCAATCGCCTGCTTCAGCAGCCGGCGATCGCACGCTTCGAAATCCTGTGGTAGTATCGCTTCAATGAGCGCCGTTTCGTTCCCGCCGTTTTCCACGATCGCCAGGCCGGCCACGACGCGGCAGCGGGCCAGCATCGTGGCCGCCACGCTGCGGACGATCTGCGGGAAGCCAAAATCAATCACCGCGCGGTGATACACCAGCGCCCCGGCGTGCTTGCCGAGCCCCGTGAGCAGCATCTTCATCAGCCCGCTTTGAATGTCGCCGGTGAACGACGTGTGGGCCTTCACGCGGCCGCACACCAGCACATGATCGGCCGCCGCCGCGATGCGATCGCAGTATACGGGAAATCCTTCGGCCGCCTGACAGACCAGCGTGGTTTCCATGCCGGAACGGATGGGGCAGCCCATCGTCGCTTCGCTGATGCCCAGCTTGGCTAGCACGCTCAGTTGCCCCTCGGCCGTCGCCCCGCCGTGGCTTCCCATCGCCGGGACGAGAAACGGCTCGGCCTCGAGGCCGCGCAGATGCTCGACCGTGGCCCGCAGGATGACGTCGATCTGCCGAATCCCCCGGCTGCCGGCGGTGATCGCCACGCTTTGGCCGGGGAGGATTTTCTTTTCGAGATGCAACGCGGCAAGCCGGTCGTGGACCGCCGCGGGAACGTCAGCGATTGTCGGTCCGCGCAGCGCTTGTCGAACCAATAAGACTCGCGGATAACCGGACATGGCATGGAGGTGTAAGTAGGTTCCGCCTGCCGGGCGGTACCTGGAACAATGTTGCCGCGACGTTGAGCGTGCCGTTGGAACAAGGTACCGCCCGGCAGGCGGAACCTACTCGTTTCAGTAGACCTGCGGCCGATCTTACCGCTAACATACAGCCGAGTCGAGTGAGTCAACACCACCTGGGGTTGCCATGAAATTACTTCTACTCGGCACCGGCGGCTATTTTCCCAACGCCCAGCGGCACACCGCCTGCCTGATGTTGCCGGCGGTGGGGGTGGTGCTCGATGCCGGCACGGGCATGTTCCGCATCGCGCAGCATCTGGTCGGCGACGAGTTGGATATCTATCTGACCCACGCGCACCTCGATCACGTCATGGGGCTCACCTGCCTGCTGGGCGTGCTGCGGGAGCGCCCGATGAAGCGGATCACGGTGCATGCCCTGCCGGAGAAGCTCTCCGCGATCCGCGCGCACCTTTACGCCGAGCCGCTGTTCCCGGTGCCGCCGCAGTTCGAACTGCGCCCGCTGGCGGCCGAGATCCCGCTTGCCGACGGCGGCCGCATGCGGTGGTTCCCCTTAAAGCACCCCGGCGGTTCCGTTGGTTTCCGCGTCGACTGGCCGGGACACAGCATGGCCTACGTGACCGACACCACCGCCTCCCCCACGGCCGACTACATCGAGCACGTTCGCGCGGTCGATCTGCTGGTGCACGAATGTTATTTTCCCGACACGTTGGCGCCATACGCCGAACCCTCGGGGCACAGCTTCACGAGCGCCGTCATCGACGTGGCCCGCCGAGCGGGCGTCGGCCGGTTGGTGCTGGTGCATGTCGATCCGGTGGCGACGGGGCCGGATCCGTTGGGGCTTGCCGCAGCGCGAGAGATTTTTCCGGGCGTGGAATTGGCGCACGACGAGCAGGAGGTGGAGTTTTAGAGTAGCCGCGCCGGGTCCATTACTAGCCCGAAGCGTAAGCGAGGAGGTGAACGTGTACAAATTCTGACCGGACCTCGCTTACGCTTCGGGCTAGTGACGGAGAGCGCTTGGGGTTAGTGACGGAGAGTGCGGCGAACATTTCTCCGCCGCTACTCATTCACATGCGTCTCTAAAAACCGCGCCAGCCGGTGGAAGTCGGAATCGGGGTCGATGTGCCGCACGCGCGTGACCAGCGTCTCCGGGTCAACCAGTTCCTCAAACGGCACGTAGCGCAGTTGCAACTGGCCGTGGACGGAGACCATCACGCCGTTGAGCCGCTGCTCGACCAGGGCCCGATACGCGCCAACGCCCAACTGGCTGCCGAGCATTACATCGAACGCCAACGGCCGGGCGCAGCGGGCTTCGTAGCCTAGTTGCAGGCCGGTGATCCGCCGCTTCTGGCCGGTCTGCGACGTGTATTCCGCGGCGATCAGCTTGGCGAACATGTGCCCCAGCTCGACTTGCACGATGGCAATGTGACCATGGTCGTCGCGGGGAATCCCTTCCAGATATTTTTGCGGCAGGTATTCGGCCAGCCCTTCGGCCATCACGATCACGCCGAACCGCTTTTGCTCCTTCTCCTCGCGGGCACGCATCGTCTTGACGATCCGGCGGACGACTTCTTCGACCTTCATCACGACGCGGGTGGATTGCTCGCCCGTCTGCGGATTGGTTACGAGTTCTTCGTCGCGGTACTTGCCCACGATGTCTTCGACGCTGATCACCAGGCTGGCTTCGCCGGCGATTGTCGCGCCGTAGGAGAGCCAGCCGGCGCTGCGGCCCATCGTTTCGGTCAGGTAATACGTCTGCGTCGCCTCGGCGTCGGCCAGCAAATTGCGAATCTCCTGGGCCAGCGTATCGACCGCCGTGAAATAGCCGAACGTGAAGTCGATGCCCATGTAGTCGTTGTCGATCGTCTTCGGCAAGTGTACCACCGGAATCCGCCGGGCCGACGGCGGCAGGCGATCTTGATACAGCTTGAACTTGTTGGCGGTCTTGAGCGTGTCGTCGCCACCGATCGACACCAGGGCGTCGACCTCCATGGAGCACAACGCCTCGTACACCGCCTTCAGCGGCGCGGTGCGATCCGGGTCGTTTAAGTGCGAAGGGTGCGAGATGCTCTTGCCCGGGTTCGTGCGGGCGGTGCCGAGCAGAATCCCCTGCGAGTTGCGCGTTCGCTTGAGCACCTTGTGATCGACCACCAGGTAATCGCGGCCGACCTGCATGGGGCGCTCGGGGCCGAACTGCACGAGGCCCGAGTAGCCGTGCAGGATGCCGAGCACCTGGATGTCCTGCCGCAGAAACGACACGGCGGCGGTGGAGATCACGGCGTTGGCCGCGGGTGCCGGGCCGCCGGCAAACAGGATCGCGGCGCGACGGAAGTTATGCTTCGGTGGGGTAGGGGGGGAGAGCGACGAAGTGGTGGTGGACATGTCTGTGGTTTCTGTGTTCCTAAGGAGCCGCCTGCGAATATGCCTGTGATGTCGCCCATTCTATCGCCCGCGCTGCAAAGCGGGAACCGGGCGGACTTTCGGGGGGGATTTGCATCACGAGTGGCCATAGCCCCGGGCTCTGCCCGGGGGTCAATCGTGTATTCACACAAAGAGTGTTGCCACGAGCAACTTGTGGCGCGACCCCCGGGCGGAGCCCGGGGCTATATGCGAGCGGACCGCGTTCTACTGACGTTTATCAAAACGCCCGCTCGACGAACGTCGTGTCGATCTTGCCATCGGCGAAGGCCGAATGGGCGAGAATCTCCAGGTGCAGCGGCACCGTGGTCTTGATTCCTTCGATACGAAGTTCCTGCAATGCCCGCCGCATGCAGGCGATCGCTTCGGCCCGCGTCGGTTGATGCACGATCAGCTTGCCGATCATCGAA
>JAIOQB010000467.1 GCA_021413585.1 Planctomycetia bacterium | reverse complement strand
CAGATATAACAAAGGGCGATTAGCTCAGTTGGTTAGAGCACTAGCTCGACAAGCTAGGGGTCACAAGTTCGAGTCTTGTATCGCCCACATTGTTCAGTTCACAACGCCCGAACACATTGCACAGCAATGTATTCGGGCGTTGCTGTTTACCGGCACCACTTTCAGCTTTGACTCCGGCCTGGCTACACATTGACGTATACGGACGATGACGTGAATCCGGCCAGCAGCACGATTACGAGACCGTAGGTGATTAGCGGCCGAATGTCGGTTGTGGCGGCAGTAGCGTTTGCGGCCGTCGAATCGCGTTTCACAACTTCAATAGGAATGTCCGCGATAGCGCCCGCCACAACCGCACCGCCAGTGGTTCGGAGGTGGCTTGGATGCGGGCTTCGCCGGTCAGGCCGATGCGCAGCAGCCCCTCGTCATTGGCCAGCACCACGCGGGCCTGGTAGGAGGGGCTGACCAAGCGGTCGTGGCCCGTGGGGTCGGGGCGGAGATCGAGGTCGCCGCGCTTCGTGGAGAGTTGCCGCGAGCTGGTTTTAACGGTCACCTGGGCCACCTCCGCGATGCGGCCGTGGAGCGTCTGGCCGCCGAGTTCGTCGACCTTCAGCAGCACTTCGTCGCCGGCGTGAACAAACGGGACGTCCGACTGGTCGACCACCAGCACCGCTTCCAACTGCCGCGGATCTGCCACCTGGCAGAATGGCTCCGCACCGGCCAGCCACGCGCCCAGGTTGCGTTTCTCCAGCGGCGTGCCGGACCAACCAGTCAGGCCCCCTTCGCCCCGGGGTTCGCCGGGATGCAGCGGCGGCGGCAGAATTGTGCCGGCCCGGGGCGTGCGAAGCGTCAGCCGGCCCAGGTCGCGCTGCCGCTGGCTGAGTTCGGTCTCGGCGCCGGCGAGCGATTCCTGAGCTTCGGCCATCTGCTGGTCCGCCTCGCGGCCGGTGGCGTCTCGGCGAAGTCGCTGCTGGCCTAACGTGACCAACCGCGCCCGCAACTCGGCCACCTGCCCGCGCAGCTTCGCCTCTTCAAATCGCGTTTCAGGATTGTCGAGGTCCGCCAGCACGGCGCCGGCCTGAACTTTTTGCCCCGCGGTCACATGGATTTGCTTGAGCACGCCCGGCACTTCGACATAAATCTGCGCCGCGTCGTGCGATTGGACTTCAAAAGGGACATAGATCCGATGCGGCAGCGGCACCAGCAGAGCCAGCAACAGCACGACCACCACACCGCCCAGCGTGAGCCACATTCGCACTGGCTTGATCTCCTCCCGGCGCCCCGGCACGGAAAAGTATTTCTTTAAGCCCCACAGTGGTTGCCCGACCATGCCCAAGACCGAGCCCCCGACGAACAGCTCGCCAATCGGCTTGAGCCCATTCTGCTTGAACAGGTTGTAGATAAAAAACAGGATCCCCACCACAACAAACCAGCGATAGAGGACCGCGGCCACCGTGTACAGCGCGAACAGGGCCTGGTGCCGCTGGGGCAGGTAGCGGTCTTCCGGCTGTTCGATCCCCAGGCACACGGCGCTGAGCTTGTGCTTGACGATGGCCGTGGCCTTTTGCCACAGGTTGGGAATCTCCAACACGTCAGAAAGAATGTAGTAGCCGTCATAGCGCAACAGCGGGTTGCCGTTAAAGACCACCGTGCTCACCGAGCAAATCAGCATCACGCTCAGCGCGACGTGGTTCACCAGCCCCGGGCCGCTGAGCCACCAGACGAACGTGGCGATCGACGCCAACACCAGCTCCACATACATCCCGGCCGCGCCGATTGCCGCGCGTTGCCACTTGCTGGGCAACATCCACGAGTCAGAGACGTTGCAATATAGGCAGGGGGTCATCACCAGCAGCATCACCCCCATCTCGTGGCATTCGCCGCCGAAATGGCGGCACGCCAGACCATGCCCGAACTCGTGCAGCACCTTGGTCACCGCCAACGTCGCCGCCAGGATAATCCAATTGCGGGCAGCAAAAAAATCGTGAAACGCAGGCAGCCGCAACCGAAAGGCCTGAAACTGCACCGTCACCAACCCCACTGCCGCCAACCCCATCAGCAGACAGCAACAAACGGCCAGCGGGCTGAAAAACCACCGCGTGCGCGGCAATAGCCAGTTGAGCAAGCGCTGCGGATCGATACCGCGAAACCTTACGGCCAGGATGTTGCTGGCGGCGGAGAGTAGCTCGCGGTGGCGGCGTTCGTTATGTCTCTTGCGAAGCTGTGGCCCCTGGCCGGTCAAGTGAGTCAGCACCAGGCCGTTCTGATGCAGCGTGCCGATAAACCGCCAGATCTCCTCGATCGAAATCTTTTGCGGCGGGAAGCGCTCTTCGTATTGACGCCTTAGTTCATCGAGGCTGACTTGCCCGTCGAGCATCGACAGGATCGCGTATTCCTCTTCCCGGAAGCGGAAGTACTTCAGCCCCACGGGTTCCTTGACGACCCAAGAGGCCAATCCCTGGTAGCGATGCCGCCGCACCTTGAGATCCGGCCGCACCCGCACGGCAAGCGGGCGGGCCGAACTGGAGACCAGGCTGTCGGCGAGGATGCTCATTGCACTTTCATCGTCACCGGCTGGCCCGGTTGCAGGATCCACTGGCCGTCTTCCTGGCGATTATCCACTTCCGCCCAGACGCGAAAATCGCCGCCGCTTTGCAGCAGCGGATTGATAAACACCACCCGGCCGGTGAACTCGCGATGCCGGCCGCCGGCCAGTTCCGCGACGACGGTGACCTTTCGCCCGCGAATCTGCGAAGGGGCAAACTGCGAGGCTTTCACAAAACCCTCGACCCGCAAACGGTCGAGCCGCACGACGTGGACCAGTGCTTCGCCCGACTGAACCCATTCCCCCTGATGGCGATGTATTTCAACGACGGTGCCATCGATGGGGCTTTCGATTCGGCGGCGGCGGAGCCCGTCGTCGGCCGCTTCGACCTTCGCGCCGGCCGCTTCGGCGGCGCTCTTGCTGACCTGCTGGTCCAGTTGCGATTGCTCGATCTGCAGAATGGCCCGCCGATGCTCCAGCTTCAGCTTGCGGATGTCGCTTTGGGACACGGAGTTGGGTACTCGCTGATTGGCGTCGATGGAAGCCTGGTATTCGGCTTCGGCCACGTCAGCCGCCGACTTGGCGTAGCGAACGTTAATGTCGTTTTCCGCTTTTTCGCGGGCCCCTTTGTACTCGAACTGCGCGAGCCGCTTGTCGATCTCGGCGCGGCGATCGTTGAGTTGTGCCAGCAGTTCGCCGGCCCGCACGTCGGCCCCCTCATGCACCTTCAACTCGGCCAGCACGCCCGCGTCCTGAGCCGGCACGTCCGCTTCCTCGATCAGCATGACGAAGCAGCCGGTCAGAACGGTCTGTGCGGCCTCCGCCGGCGGGTCCGCAGCGCGTGCCGGACAAGAGACGAGGAGAGTCATCAGCAAGCAGGTAGTCAACAGCCGGTACAGCATGAGATCGATCCTGAGTTCAGCGATTTGGTTCACCAAGGAGAACGACATTTACCGCGGAGCACACAGAGGCACGGAGACGAAAAAAGGGAGTGCTTACAACCGGAACAGTATTTTTGAGCGGATAAAGGCGAACAGGTCGTGAAACCAGACGAAGCCCAGCGACCGGCGGCCGCAGTCGATGCGGCCGGTGACCGCCGCTCCGGGCCGCAGGTCGGCCGGGTTGAGTCTCCCGCGGTCGATCGCGACGCGGACCAGCACCGTGTTCCCTTCCTCGCCGCGGACTTCCGCGCTGGATTGTATTTCCACCACGGTTCCACGGTGGCTCGACGTCGGATCGGTGGCAATGATGTAGGACACATCCTCCGGCGGCGGGTTCGTCCCACTGCCGCCGACCGCAGCGCCGGCCGCGGCGGCGATCGACTGGCGGCGATCCACCAGCCCGCTTTCGTCGTGACTGCGGGCGATGTAACCCATCTGATCCTCCGGGACGAGGAGTTCCAGTTCCCACTTTTGCGAGGGGTCGGAGACCGACATCAGCAGCGCCCCTTTTTCCACCGGCCGGTCCTGCAGGCGGTGCTGCAAATCCCAACTCACCACCTGCCCGTCGATCGGGCTGTGCAGCGTGAGCATTTCCTTACGCGCCAGCAACAGCGTCAACTGCTCGCTGAGGCTGTCGTACGTCTCTTGCAATTGTTCGAGCTGGCCGGACAGGCGGCGCCGCTCGTCGTAGCTGATTTTTGAATCGCCGCGGGCTTGCTGCGTCGAGCCGATTTGCTTGAACGTCGCCGCTTTGCGGCCGCGAATCTCCGTAATCGACACGTCCAACTCGCGGCTGCGCAGCCGCGCCAGCTCCTGGTCTTTCTTGACCTGCTGACCGTGCTGGACCAGCAGGCTGTCCACGACACCGGCCTCTTGCACAAACACATCGCGGCGCTCGGCCGGCTGGAGCGTGCCGTGCGCCGTGATCCGTAATTCGGCCGGGATGACGAACAGACTCAGCAGACCCAGCAACAGGGCCACGCCAACGGAAATCGAAATCGGCAGCCGCCGCGCCTGCACCAGCCACTTGCTCTTGGCGATGGTCCGCCAGAAGGGCATTAGAAACACATGTTCGTACGTCAAGGCATTGGCCAGCGCAATCGTGGCATGCTCGCACACCAGGTCGGTGCGTTCGCGCAGGGAGTCCGTCAGGCGCCCCTGGTCGATGCGCTCTATGATTAGCGCCCCGAGAACTTCTGGCGACTCCTCCGCGGCCCGCTCGGGATCGGGATCGACCGGCGGTTGGCGGACCAGCGGAACCACGCCCAGCATGCGGGTGTGCGACTCGTCCACGTAGGCGGAGAGCACGGATTCAATCTGCGGCGGCAGATCGGCCGTTTCGCCGACGTACCACAACGGTTCGCCGGCCGCCATCACCTGCTCCGCCAGTTGTTGCAACAGAATCGCCACGTTGGACCGTTTCTCGATCATGTCCTGGCCGCTGACCGCCAACAGCACGGCACGCCGCCCGCGCCGGACGACCACGCTCACGCGGTCGCAGCCGATCAATCGGCAGCTTTCGTTGGCCACGGCATACGCCGTGTCCTGAACGTCCAGGTTCTGATGCGCCGCGCGGGTAAATCGCTCCAACTGGCCCCACACGGCCTCGCGGTCGCGGAGTCGCTTCAGATCGCGGGCCTTGAAGTATTCACCCGCCAGTTCACACATCTGTGAAACGAATCGCAGATAGCCCCGCTGAACGACCAATTCCGATTGGGTGCGCTGAAAGATTTCGACCACGCCGTGCGTGCGGTGATCGGTCCTGATGGGGCACAGCACCAGGAGATACGGTGTCGGGTTCGCTCCTCCTTCCTCGCCGAATTTTGTATAGGGGGGCGCGAGGATTCCTTCGCCAGAGTGGAACACTCGGGAGATCAGTCGGCCGTGCGCCTGTTGGTCGTCCAGCCGGTCCGCGAGGGCCACGTTAGCTAGATTGAGCTGGCTGGTTATCTCAAGCGGCCGTTGATCTTCGCCTAGCCACACGGCTCCCCCCTGGGCGGCCATGGCGGCCACGACGCGGGCGAGAAAGTGGTCGAAGAACTGTTGCGGGGCAACGTCCAGGCGCGCCAATTCGGCAATCTCAACAGCGGCGCTGTGGATCTGCTGTGACGATTGCTCTGTGGTCTCGGAATCGGCCGGCTGAACGCTCATAGGCACATGCACCCACCCTTATCATTTATTTTATATCGTAAATGCAGCGCTAGATCGTCCCCGACCTTGGCCCGCAAACGGAGTCATGCAATCAATTCTTTCGCCGGGGTGTGAAAATGTGCCGGCAAGTCGCAAAATGGCGCACTTTGGGATAGCTACACTCAGCTCGATAAGTTGGGGCGGTTTACCGAAAAACGGCAGCCGTGCTATACGCGAGTGAGGCAAGAGCCGCAACTTGTGGCCGATCAGCCTGGCGCGTCGAGATACGGATCCTGCCCCATCTCGGCTTGGACCTTTCGCCTCTGGCGCTCGGCATGTAACAAACCGCGGCGTTGGCGAAATTGGCGCTGTTCGATCCGCCGCTGCGCTCGGCGAAATAGCCGCAGCACTTCGCCCGGCGTGCGGCACAACCGTTGGGCCTGGGCGCGAAGCCGTTCAAAACAGGATGGCCCGAGACCGGCCAATAGCAACTCGTCATCCAGCGCCAGAAACTGCCGGCAAGTTCCCGGGTCTCCCTGGCGACCGCAGCGGCCGACGAGTTGGCGATCGATGCGAGCCGATTCGTGCATCTCCGTGGCGATAACGTGCATTCCCCCTAATTCGGCCACTTCGTCGCCGAGCCGGATGTCGGTGCCGCGGCCGGCCATGTTGGTCGACACCGTCACGCGGCCGCGCTGGCCGGCGTCAGCGACAATGGCGGCCTCCCGCGCCAATTGGTTGGCGTTGAGAACTTGATGCTCGATACCTTGCTCGACCAGCAGCCGCGACAGGTGCTCCGATTTGTCGATTGACCTGGTTCCCACCAGAATCGGTCGGCCGGTCGCGTGAACGGTGCGCACTTCGTCCACCACGGCGGACCATTTTTGATCGCTATCGGCAAACACGGCAGGGGGCAGCGTTTCGCGTCGCAGCGGCCGATTGGTGGGGACGACGACCACGGCCAGCCGATAGATCTTCTTTAACTCCGCGGCGCTGGTGGACGCCGTGCCGGTCATGCCCGCCAGATGCCGGTAACGCAGAAAGTAGTCCTGCACCGTGATCTGAGCCGCCTGGCCGGCATCCACGGTCACTTCCAAATTTTCCTGGGCCTCGACCGCCTGATGAATGCCGCCACGCCATTTGCGCCCTTCAGCCAGCCGGCCGGTGAATTCGTCGACAATCACCACCTCGCCGTCGCGAACTACATAGTGCCGATCGGGTTGAAAATCGCGCCGCACGCCGATGGCCCGCTCGATGTATTCGTAAAGCGTCACCAGGCTCAAGTCTCGCAGTACGTCCGGATGCGGCAGGGACCTGACCAGACCTCGGCCGGCTGCCGTCAATTCGACACTTCGCTTTTCCTGATCGTAGTCAAAGTGCTCTGGCTCGGTGAAATTCGCCGCGACCGCTGCACAATATCGAAACGCCGCGACGACGATCTGCTCGGCGCTCGACGGCAGCGCGCCGATGACCAGCGGCGTGCCCGCATCGTCGATCAAAACATTGTCTGCCTCATCGACGAGCGCGAAAAATGCCCCGCGCTGCACGCAGGCCGTGCCGGTCGAGGGCTCGCCCCCAAGGAGCGACAACAGGCCGCCGCGCCCCTGATTTTCACTCCGCTGGATCAGTCGATCCCGCAGAAAATCGAAACCGAACTCCTTGGCCGTGCCGTACGTGATGTCGCACGCGTAAGCCGTGCGACGCTCAGCTTGCCCCATCTGACTTTCGATCACGCCGACGGAGAGTCCCAAGATCTCGTACACCGGTCGCATCCACTCGGCATCGCGACGGGCCAGGTAATCGTTCACCGTGGCCAGGTGCGCCCCTTTTCCAGCCAGCGCGGCCAGTGTCAGCGGCAGAGTGGCGGTCAGTGTCTTCCCTTCGCCGGTTTGCATCTCCACGATCGACCGCTCGTGCAGGGCGATGCCGCCGATCATCTGCACGTCAAAATGCCGCATCCCGAGCGTACGGCGCGCCGACTCGCGAACCAGCGCGAACGTCTCCAGCAACAGCCGGGCGAGAGGCTCGCCGGTCTTGGCACGGAAACGAAGGGCCAACAGCGCTTTACGCAACTCCACCGAGCCGAGTGCTTGCAATTGCGGTTCGAGGGCGGTGATTCCTGCTACCCACTGGCGGCGGCGCCGGGCGCGCAGTCCGGAGAGGGGCGATATGGCGCCGACCGAGTCCAGCACTTGCCTCCATGGACCACTCATCCGGACCTCTCACGCGTCCGTCGTGCCTGGATTCCCAGCGGCGCAATTCGTTCCGATTCGAGGCACCGTGTGCAGCGTACCAGTCCCATGACGGGGTCCAAAGGCCCCGCAGGGCTGGGCCTGCGGTTCGCCGCGTTTTCGGGCGAGAAAGAATGCGCAACAGGCGACATAGACCGCAAAATGGTAATAATCAGGCTTCGGGTTGATGGGCGAAAACATCTGACTAGTATGGAGAGTGTCAAGAATTATTAGCCATCTGGCCCGCGAGCCTGCGGCGCCACCGGCATCCCTTCTCCCGCGCGATTTCCGTTCCAATCGCACCGCGCGGCTTCAATAGGAATTACGCAATGCGAATCTGGCGACTTTACAACGCAGCACTCGATCATTTTCGACGCTCGCGCGTTGCCCGCCCTCAGAGCAAGAGGCAAGCCCGAGGGTTGGCGTTCGAGCAACTTGAAGATCGGCACATGTTGTCCACGCTGGGTGGCACGGTGCACTCGACCGTCAACAGCCATACCTATGTCCTGGCCGGCGTGACCATGTCGATCTCGGGAACCGACGCTAATAGCAACGTCATTGCTTCGCAATCGGTCAAAACCGGCAGCGATGGCACCTACCAGTTTACCAATTTGCCGGTCGGAATCTACACGATCACAGAAGCTCACCCCGCGGCGATCGTAGACGGCAGCAGCGTGGCCGGCAGCTTGGGTGGAACTGTGGCTGCGAATAAAATTTCGGGGATCAACGTCGCGGCCAACGCCACCGGCACGGGCTACAATTTTGAAGAAAAAGGATTGGCCGCCAATTCGATCAATGTGTACTTGGCGTCGGCCGGGACAACACAGCAAATTCTCAACAATGCGGTGGCGGCGTCCAATGCGTCGGCCACTACCTTTTCCATCACTTCCGTAACCAGCCCGGTCAACGCTGCCAATGCTGCCAGTGCCTCCGTGAACGGCACGGGAGCGATCGGCACGAGCGTGTCGCTGGTGGTCAGCGACGGAACACATTCGTCAGCCGCCAAGACCACCATCGTGGGTGCCAATGGAACGTGGTCCATTACCGGCATCGATCTTAGCGCCTTGAGCGATGGCACAATCACTTACACCGCCACGGGGACGCGGGCCGGCACAACCTCTACTAGTGCTTTGAATGCCACGAAAGACAGCGCGGTCCCGACGGTCGCTGTCAACAGCGTCACCAATTCAATCGGTCTGGGCAATCAACACGCGACCTCGGCTAGCGGCACCGGCGAGGCCGGGGCCAGCATCTCGGTCAGCGTGAGCGACGGGACGCACACTACGACCGCCGTGACCACCACCGTAGCCGGCAACGGCACTTGGACCGTCAGCAACATTGACGTGAGCAGCCTCAACGACGGCACGATCACTTTCAAAGCCACGGCCACCGACGCCGCAAGCAACACGGCCACCAGCAGCAAGACCGCGACGAAGGATACTGTCGCGCCGGCCGTGGCGGTCACGACCGTGACTAATCCAATCTCCACCGGCAACTCGGGCAACACCTCGGCCAGCGGCACCGGCGAGGCCGGGGCCAGCATTTCCGTCGTGGCCAGCGACGGCACCAATTCAACCGCTGCGGTCACGACAACCGTTTCCGCCGGCGGCGTCTGGTCAGTCAGCGGACTGGCTGTCACCACCCTTAACGACGGCACGATCACTTTCAAAGCCACGGCCACCGACACGGCGGGCAACACGGCCACCAGCAGCCTGTCGTCCGTCAAGACCAGCTCCCCCGCCAATTTTGCAACGGATGATTCGTATGATCTGGCAATCGGAGCGACCCTGACAACCACCACCGCCAATGGAGTTCTGGCGAACGATACCGGCGCGTCCAATGCGATTCTCATTTCTGGCCCCAGCCACGGATCGGTAAACCTGAACGCCGATGGAACATTTTCCTACACGCAAACGACCTACGGGTATGACCAATTCGTTTACCAGGTTACCAATTCGAGTAATCAGACCGACCAGGCGACCGTCACCATCCAGGTTCCTGGCCTGCCTAAATTGCCGGCCGGGGCTGTCCTGGTGACTCTGCCGAGCGGTTTGCAGTATTACGATTACGTCGTGGGCACGGGTGCGTCGCCGGCGGCTTCCGCAACGGTTAACGTCGATTACGTCGGCTATCTGCCGACGGGTGCAATCTTCGACAGCCATAACAACATCAACTTCAAGCTTTCCAACTTGATTGCCGGGTTCAGCGAAGGGGTGCAAGGGATGCAAGTCGGCGGCTCGCGCCGACTCATCATACCGCCCAGCATCGGATACGGCCCGGGCGGCAATCCGGGGGCCGGAATTGGTGGCACGGACACGATCATTTTCGACGTCAAGTTAAACGGGATCGTCTGAATCTGATCCGCCTTGATCCGCCGAACTGCGAGGATCCGCAGAAGCAATTAGGGTATCCGTTCAGAACCGGAATTCGACGCCGGCGCTGGCGCCCTGCACCCACATCGATGTTTCGCTAAATCCGAACAGCGGCCCCGGCACGCCGGTGAGCGTCCCACCCGACGCCTGCGTCGTGTTGACCGCCGTATCGATCTGATCCCCCGGCCGGGCAATCTGGCTCCAGAACAGCACGTCGTATCCCACGTTGAGTCGAATGTTCGCTGTGATATCGTAGGCCAGCTTGAGCTGAATCTGCGGTACGATCGAGATCGCGTCGTTTTGATAGACGCCGATATTGGTGGGCATGGCCAGCAGTCCGCCCGAGAAATTGGTGGTCGTTCCTGTCGGCGTGGTCGTGCTGCTGTTGCCGGCCACGTTGACCTGCTCGCTCGTTATTCCGAACCCCACCTGCCCAACGAGCATCATGGTCCAGCAGCCCGAGTGATGCTCGGCCGATAATCCGAAGTTGGCGCCATAGAAATTATTTTCGGTCGAGAAGGAGTCCGACGCGGCAAACACAGTTCCCACGTCCACAGGTCCCGCGGGATCGATCGACGTCCTCGTATCGCTGATATTCAAATGTTCTCGCAATTGTAGATAGCGAAATCCGCAGATAAATGCCGTGCGGTCGCAAGGCGCATCTGCGGCGCACGCATCACATAAGTCCGTGACGACCGCCACGCCGGCTCCCATGAAATTGCTGCTCGATTGCACCGAGACCGTGCCGGAAAATTTATCCGGATAGGCCACCAGCAGCGCGTCTTGGGCAATGGTGGTAAGATTGAAGAACGGCCTGGCGAGAATCGTGCTGCCGTCGGATGTGGCGCTGAAGGTCGACTCTTCCCGTTCGAGCCCGAACCATTCCCCTTCGAGGCGTATGCCGGGCGAGAGCCGATATCCCGCCACCAATCGGGCACCCGATCGCCAGTCGTTGTTGATATCCTGGTTGCCGTAGAGAATCGACGTAGTTGATTTCCCCAACACGCCAGCGTCGGCTTGGGCCGTGCCCGTGGTGCTCGTGGTCACCAGCGGAGGAGTGGAGTCCCCCTGCAGCTGCCAGAACAGAAACTCGCCGCGAACATACATCCTCGGCCAGAGGGAGTCGGAGTAATTGCCGCCGGAGAAATTGCCGCCGAAATCGCCGCTGTCGTCGCCGCTATCTTCCGGCCCCTCCGCGGCGTCGTCAAAACTTGCAGTTCGGTAGGCGCGCGGCGGGGCTGACCAGCAGTCGGTCGCATTGAGCGCGCAGAATAGCGTTAGTAAGGCGAGTATCACCCAAGGCTTACCGATCATCAGATCCTGCCTCCGCAGCGCCGCATGGGTTTTTGCTAATCTATGCGGGAGAGCCACTATGCGGGCAAGTCACCCGCTGCGCTACAGCCTCGATGCAAATTCCTCCAAGCCAGTCGGACAGTCGTGTCCGGCCATACTATCGGCGTTAAAGTTTCTGTTGCCTGAGCAATTCCCGTAATCGGAATAGATTCACGCGCATCGCAAAGCACGCAATTTTACAAGTTCCCTCATTGCGCTGGGCCAGGTTGGAGGTTGCGACGCGGCACGCCAGCAATGCCAGCGATCACTAATGCCCTTCTAGGCATAGTCCTCAATCCCGCCCGCTCCACACTCCACCGCCCGATGCAACGCAGAGCGAGTAAGAGCGCACGACTTAACATCCCTGCCCGCGTGTGCCTTAATCCCGGGCAGCAGCGATTCCCGCCAAGGCTCTCGCTGAATCGCGTGCCCCTGACCCAGTGAATTTTCGTGCCGGCGCGGAAACTCGGTCTCGCGGCCACCTCCCCCAGCTTGCAAGCTCTAGCCCTTCTCGATCATGGGGCAGTTCAAACGAGTGTTCGTGTTTCTTGGCGGAATCACGTTAGCAGCAAGCCATTCCGGCGTGGCCCGCGGATCGGTCAAATTGATATTGCCTGAATGAATGTGGTCCGCTTGAATGATGCACCTGGATACGCACCAGCCGAGGCGCCGACGCGCCGACGCTCGGATCGGCTATGCCGCTTACGCCTACTTCAAAGGAATACGTAAAATGAACATTCGATTGTCACGCTGGGCGACGGGGGTGTTGGTTGTTGCAGTTGTCGTACTGATGGCCGGCCGCGGTTGGGCGGTTTACTATCAACTTGATCCGTCGAAGGATGAGTGGGGGTTGAAGTACGATGTGCAGCTAAGCCCCGCGGAGAGCGACACGATGAACGTCGTATTCACACTCGCCAGCGAAGGGAGACTGAAGCCCATCTATTCAATCACCGTGGTTGCATTCAGTAAGCCCGACAGCGACGGCGGCCGCTCGTATGACGTCAAAGCGCCCATCGAGTTGAAAACGACGAAGGATGGCAAGCGCGTAGGGCAAGTGCAGATACCCAAGAAATTCGCAAACGGCGCCATGATTCGGATCCTCACGCTGACGGTCAACGGCCAGCGGCAAACGGCGGGTGCGGCGTACTACGACATTCCGCTAAAAAAGTACCTCAATAATGCCCCGGTGGCCGGTTCGCCCCCAGCGCCACCATCGCTTGCGTCACCGCCGTCATCGAACGCCACAAGGTAAGCAACAGTGCTTTCTCTACGATGAGGCTTTCTCCATATTGAGCATGCTCGGCAAAATGAGCATGCTCGGCAGCGAGTCATCTGTTAGCCGCCGGTCCCCGACCGGCGCGCGCCGGGGCCGATCATCTGAAGTGCCAGACGTCCGCGCCGTTGGGGCAGCGGCGGCTAACGGGCTCGCATAGCGTTCTCATAGCTGCCGTGTTTCGAGTGAGAGACTCGGCTCACGGTTTTGCGACCGTTTTCAAAATCTCCAGCATGTGCGGCCGCCACTGTGGCCCTCTTTCCCCTTCGCCGTGGACGCACGCCGCCAGCACATGGTTGCCCACGGCGAACACCACCACGTCCGCGGTGGCCGGATCGGAATCGTCGGCTTCGATCCCCTTGCCGATCAGCAGCTTCCCCTCGACCCCCGCCACGGTCACCTTCTCGGTGCTGTCAACGGCGAACTGCTTGACTTCGCCTTCGATCAGCTTGGCGATCTTGGGCACCGCCTTGTCCACCGTGTCGGTGTCGGGCACAACCCACAGGTAGACCGTCCACTTTTTCGTGTCGATTTTGGTTTTTCCTTCCGCGGTGGTCACCTTGGCATCGTCTTGAACGCT
>JAIOQB010000472.1 GCA_021413585.1 Planctomycetia bacterium | reverse complement strand
GTCTTCGGCGCGCCGATCAGCCGCAGTTGAGTTGCCGTCTCCGCCGCGTTGTCGCCGCTGGAGTTGTAGAGAAATTGATGAAAGCCGCCGTTCTCGACTTCGCTGATGAGTTCCGCCACGTTCCAGACCACCCGCTGCGACTCGGTCCATGGCCCTTCTTCACCGATCTGGAGCATCACGCGCTGCACATATGCCTCGGCCTCGGCGTCGAATGTTTTTTGGGATGGCGCTGGTTTTTCGGGGCCGAAGATGCGAGCCATCAGCGGCCGCCAGTTGCCGTCGGCCGGCGGCGTGGCGTCGGTGGAAACTCGGTGCAATACCGTGACGTTTTGAAAAACCCCCAATTCATTTTGGAAATCGGTAGGGCGGGGTATTATAGGAAGCGACTGGCAGACGCGCAGGTCGTCCCCCAGCAGTTGATAGATGCCACGAACTGGCGGCGGTTGCCCGGTGTCGAAGTGTCCAGGGATCTGCGAAGAATCGACTTTGAGCTTCAATTCCTCCGGCCCATCACCCCTAACGATGGTCAATTGGCCGGAGCGGATTACCCACAGTTCACGGTTTCCCCCCAGTTCATGGTCGCGCCCATGCCACAGACCGTTGATCTGTGTGCGTTCGACCTTCCACACCCCCACCAGTTCCGGCGGAAATATTGCCGACCTCAGCCGGGCCACGACGATGGCCCCGACGACGATCGCTACTAGCACCCACCAGATTGTGTGGCGAGGAAGCTTCACGGGTGAATGGTGCTTGCGATGGCGAGGCGGTGGTGGGTAATGACAGAATTACTAAAGCGATCCGACGCGAATCGCGTTCGGATATTTTAGCAGGCGAAGGCCCGAGCGGGTATCAGGCGTGTTGGTGCCCGGCGCGTATAGCCCCGGGCTCCGCCCGGGGGTTGCAGCACCATCAGCCCGCCATACGAAATCGCTCCCTAGCCCGAAGTGCAAGCGAGGGGGAATCGCTTTCCGTGCTGCTCCCTCGCTTGCGCGTCGGGCTAGTGACGGTAAAACGCCGCCTTACGAACTCAGCGTCCCCTTAGTACTCGGCACGCCGGGCATGCGGGGGTCGGGCTCGGCGGCCATGCGGAGCGCGCGGGCGGAGGCTTTGAAGATCGCCTCGGCGATGTGGTGGCTGTTGCGGCCGTGATGCACCAGGATGTGCAGGTTGCACAATGCGTTGGCGGCGGCGGCTTGCCAGAAGTCTTCAATCAACTCGCTGTCGAAATCGCCAATCTTGGATTTAGGAAAGTCGGCGGCGAAGTGCAGCGTGTAACGGCCGCTGAGATCAATCGCCACAGTGGCCAGCGTCTCTTCCATTGGCAGGGTGAAGTGGCCGTAGCGGCGGATCCCGGCCTTGTCTCCCAGCGCCTGCTTGAGCGCCTGGCCAAAGCAAATGCCCACGTCCTCGACCGTGTGGTGCTGGTCGACGTGCAGATCGCCGGTGGCCATCACCTTCAAATCGAGCGCGCCGTGCTTCGCCAGCAGCGTGAGCATGTGGTCGAGGAAGCCAACGCCGGTGGCGATGGTCGACTGACCGCTGCCATCCAGGTTCAGCTCAAGCTGGATCTGGGTTTCGGCGGTGTGGCGATTGATGGTGGCGGTGCGGGGCATACGTCTCGATGGGCAGTAGGTTCCGCCTGCCGGGCGGTATCTGATCTTCAGATAACGCGTCACGTCGCAGGGAGGTCACGCCCGGCAGGCGAGACCTACTCACGCCCGGCACTCAGACCTACTGTATCATCGTCCGCAAAAGGGCCAGAAGGGCGTCGATCTGCTCGTCGGTGCCGACGCTGATCCGCAGCCCGGCCCCCCAGCCTGCATAATCCATGTATCGGACCAGCACCCTCTGCGCTTTGAGTTGCTCGTAAATCGGTCG
>JAIOQB010000471.1 GCA_021413585.1 Planctomycetia bacterium | reverse complement strand
CCCCATCATTGGCAACGACAACAAAAAAGCCAAGAGCTTCCGGCACGTCGGCGACCAATGGATCCTGGGCCGCGGCGTGTTTTTCGACGACCAGTTGGGCGTCATCTTCACTGTCGATCCCACGGGTGCCGTCAAGTCGGTGAAGTTTGTGCTCAGGTTGCCAAAGGCCTGAGAGCACCGTCCAGCGTCGCCGCCCTTGCGTTCGCTGGCGGCCCCGGCCAATCCTGAGAACGACGGGAAACAGACGCCCATGAAAGGCCACCCGGTCTTCGTTGCCCAGCACGCCACAGCCACCTGCTGCCGCGGGTGCCTGAAGAAGTGGCATGGCATCGAAAAGGGGCAGGAGATGTCGGAGGCGGAAATCGACCACGTCCTGAGGGCCATTGAGCAGTGGCTGGCACACCAACCCCAAGTGCCGGCACGGCAAGGGGTTGCGTCGCCTCCGACCTGACCGCGGGGCGCGCCCGCAAATAGCCCGCAAACGAAGCCCTGGGACACGGTGTCCTTCGGAACAACCAATAACCGGCTATTGGAACTGGAAGCGGGCTGAACCTTGGGCTGTTGGGGTTGATCAAGGGCAGCAATAGCGAGGGGTCGCTGCACCGCTCAGATTCGTTTCTGGTGGCTTGTCGTCGTTTCCGAGGCTTGGGACGGTGGGTAAGCGGCCTAACCGGGCCGGCTCGGGCAGCGGAACACCGGCACGACAAGCGGCGCAGGATCCAGCACAACGGCCTCACGCGGATGATCGTGATGCGTCGCGGGATGGGATGCGGGAAACGAAAAACCCCGCGAACTGCGGGGCTTTTCTGCGTCGAGGGCTAGGATGTTAGGATGCGAGGCCTGGCGCCGTCACGACGCCGCCGACGGGCTGCCGGGCGGGACATCCCATACGACCCCGACAGCCGTCTCTTTGCGCAGCCCCGCCGTTCCGCTCCACTTTCGGAAGTAGATCGGGTTGCAGCAAGGGCAGGTCGAATGCGACCAGAGACCGAAGAAGATCCACGCGGCATCCTCGGCGGCCGTCCGGGTGTCGACGCCAGCGTATTCCTTCTGCAGCGGTTCACAGTCGGCCACTTCCTCCTCCCATTTCTCCAAGCTCTGGTGGGGCCAACGGTGATCTCGCAACCAGAAGAACTTCGGCGTGCGCGCCAGCCGGCGGGCTTCCCGGGGCGTGAGCATGAAAAGGTCGATGGTAAGATAGAAACCTGACGGCATGAAAACAAACGCCAGGTTGCGAGGCATGCCCTCCTCCGGCACCTCAACGTCGAGCACGGAATCCCGTGCGGTTGGCAGGTGCGCGGCGGCCTCTTTCGCAATCGAGCCGCGGGATGGCACCCACATCTCGCCCAAGTCCGTCTCCGCCGGCGGCGCGGCCTCCGAAACCGGATGGTTCGGTGTCGGCATAACCTGGTTCGTTTGGTCCGCATAATTCCCGAGTTCGCTTGGCGTTTCTTCGTCAAACGTGATACCGATTACCGGTACGCCCAGTTTTGCCCGCTGACGCACCATTGCGTCGAGGTGAGCTCGGAAGCGATCAGCCCATTGCCGCATCAACTCTAGTTCGCTGGACAATTTCATTGTGACCTCCTGGTCGTTGGGTTCTTGTTTCTCCAGCCCAACGCGCGAGCGCGTTTTGATCGGGCAGATCTCGCGGATTTACTGCGGCACCGCGTAGCCGCACCTGCCTGCTCGTCGGCCTACTATTTCCCCACGCCGCCTCCGGCAGAGGGGCTCGCCCGGCGCAGGGTTCGTTGGATCTCGTTGGGCGTGCATTCACCCGGGTCTTTGCGACCGGGCGGGCAGTGGGCCAGCAAGACTCGCCCCACGCCCGCGGCCAAGCCGGCCGCGCGAATGGCGTCGCGCACGACCGCGGCATCTTCTTCGGCATCGCTGTCCAGCCACACGATGACTGGCCGCCCGGGAAAATGCCTGTGGAGCAGGGCGCACTGCGCCGCCGAGATGGTCTTGCCGATGATGGCCACGGCGTTGTTGCCGACCTTCCAGACGTCGGCCGGCCCCTCGACGACCACCACCGGCCCCTTGGTCTTCACGGCGAGCGGCAAGCCGTACAACGTCTCGCTCTTCCGCATGCCGGCCATCGTCAGGTACTTGGGACGGTTGTCGGATAAGTCCTCAAGCGCCCGAGCCATCCAGCCGACCAGGTCGGGCGTTTTCGTTGGGTTGAGAACCGACTTCGCTGGCATGTACACTGGGATCACGATCCGCCATTCGTACAGGGCCGGTCTGGACTCCATGTCGCCGGGGCAGAACTGCAAGCCCCGCTCCCGCGACAACGCATCGGGATCAAAGCCGCGGCCTTCGAGGTACCGGCGGGCCGCATGGCCCGCCTTCAGTTGTTGCAGCGGCGTGCCGTTGGGCAGATCAACAAACGCGGGCGGCGATGGCTCGGGCGGTGCCGGCGGCTCCGGCGGGGGCTCGAGCTGAGCCCATTTTCCTACCGGAAACACCATCGCATGCAGCTGCTGTTGACGCTTACGCGTATTAGTGCATGACTCATTGAAACATTTGCATAGGTGCAGGTTGTCGTCACCCGTTACCGGATCGCTCACGGCCCATTTGTGGCTGATCAACAGGCGATGCCGCGTGTCATTGCAGAACGGGCAGTTCACAGGGTAGGACTCGCCCCAGATGCTGATGTCGGCTTTCAACCGCGGGCACGGTTCATCCCACTCCGGCCGATGTACAACGACCATCGCGTCCCCCTGGTTCATTACACGCACCTCCGGGAAGACCTGCCGAAGGCGGTTGAATAACATTGCGTTGCGAACGGTCATGGTCAATTCTCCTCAATGTTGGCGGCCGGCGTCTGGGCCGTCCGGGTGAATGCCGCGAAATTTCGCGACCATTGGTCACACACATCGTTCCCCTTCTTTCTCTTCAACAAACAAAACCGAAAACCTCCTAGACGCCCGGACGGCGCGTCCTAAGCCTCGGCTTCGTCTGGCCTTGCGCCGTCCGGGTCACGAAAATCGTCTTCGGCAGGTCTCCGGCCATCCGGGGCCAGGAAACCTTCATCGGCAGGGCTCCCGCTTGGTTCACCACCTGCTGCGGCAGGCTGTGCGTCGGTCGATGCCGGTTGCTCAGAGTCCGGTGCCATCCGGTAGTTGAGCTGCGTCGGCCGTTCGAACGCGCGCTCCATCCAATACGCCGCGCCCAGGCTGAGGTGAAGCTTCTGGTAGAGGTCGGGCCTGTGCTCATCCTGTGTGGGCGTGGCGCGGCACTTTGCGGAGCCATGCCGGGTCAGTCGCTTTCCGAACTCGCTCTCGCCGACCGGCTTCCGGCCGCGGCCCTCGCAGAACGCCACGTACAGTTCGTAGAGCCTCTGGCTGTGAACAGCCCAGCCCTCCAGAGACCTGCAACACTCCTCCAGGAACTCAGCCACGGTATCGGAGGTCGTTCGGTGTTCGCCGATCGCTGCGGCGCCCTTGCCGCATTCGCTGAAGTGCCCCTGTTCGCGTAGCTGCTGCAGCCCAGCTAAGGCCCAGCTGAGAATGCCGGGCGCCTCCGCGGACAACTCATCGGCCAGCATGATGTTGACCTGCTCCTTGGGCACGGGATTCTCGAAAGGGATGATTAGCAACCGGCGCCACATTCCCTCGGACGTGTCCGAGATATTCGGCAGGTCATTGCAGGCGAAGACCAGCTTGACGAACAGCCTCAATTTCACGGAGTCCTTGTGCTTCCGGTCGCTCGTGATCGGTTCGCCGCTGATGATCTGCTTCAGCAGCCCCTCGCGGCCCTTGCCCATAAAGTCAATTTCGCTGGACAGGTTGACATACTTATTCTGAAGATCCACCAGCCGGAAGTTATTTCCGATCTGTTCGAATAGGACGCGGGCGACGTTCTCCGACCCGAGCATCCGTTCCCAGACTGTGAGCACGGTACTCTTCCCCGTCCTTCCCGCGCCGTACAAGATCAGCATTGCTTCGTACCTGCACTCCGGCAGGAGCGAGTATCCAAAGAACTGCTGGAGCACCTCCTGCCGGCGGTCGTCCTCGCTGGTTCTTGGGAGCGCTTGGTTCAGAAACGCCAGCCACCGCGGGCACTGGGCCCCGGGGTCGTAGTCGACTGGAATGCTGCACGCGGTGAAGTAGTTTGGAGTCGTCGGCGACAGAGCCAGCTCCGGCGCATCGAGATGCTCAAAATCGAGCACTCCATTCTGGCATGCCAAACACATTGGGCGTTCGATAACCTGATTCGGCGTATAGCGCATGGGCATCTCGACGTCCCATCGCTGGTGCAGCACCATGCCCCGCAGATTAGTCAACAGGTCGACTAGCAATTTGGCGCTCACTTCCGCGACGCCGCTGCGCAGGATGCTTTGGGTGATTTCGCCCTTCAACTGGTCCTCCTTGACCGGTTGCCATCGGGGCGACAGCCAGCGCCAGTACGACGACCTGTAATAGAGGAGGACTGGCGAATCACCTTTCAAGCCGGCGGTCTCGCGCAACTCTTGCAGGTAGCTCCCCGCCATCGCCAGCGGACCATCGCGATCCGCGCCGACGGCGAGATTCTGATGGGCAAGGATGCGGATACTCTTCGCCAGGGTGTCGCGGCGAGGCGCCTTGTAGCCCAGCTCGTTCAGCCGCTTGGCGATGCGGTCGGCGGCGGCTTCCGCGATATCCGCGTGGAAGATCGCGGCGGCCTCGATCGCGGCCCGCAGGGCATTGCGGTGCGCATTCAGGTCGTCCGCGCCGGTGATGCTGGCCAGCACCGCATCAAACGGATGGTCGAAAGATCGACGCCCCACCTTTGCGATCGCGCGGTCGCCAGCCAGTCGGATCAGGCCGAGGAGCCGCCAGCGCAATTCGCCGGGTAAGGCGGTGAGGCCGGTCAGGTCGATGTGGAACGTTGACCGGCCCTCCGTCAGCTTGCCCGCGATCTCGGTGCAGGCGGCGTCCGTGAAATCAGCGACTGAAACTCTGTGGGCGTACCGACCGATCCGAAAGCGAATATCGGTCGGTCCAGATCGTGAACGTTGTGTCGATTGCTTGTGTCTGGTAGAATTCTTCATGGTATTGATCCTTTGTGCGGCGGCGTCGGCAAACGCGGCCGCCCACTCTTGTTAATGCTTCTGACTGCCTTCTCGTCTTGATATAGCTCGTTGTGTTATTTGTGGGCCAAGTGACCTCCATCGGCGTCAGTGCCGTCGTTCGGTGTGCTTTGGGCCATGGTGGCGCGCCCCGGGCAGGATCGCCGCATCAGCCAGCGGTCCAGCGCCTCCCTGTGGTAGCGCACGATGCGTCCGCGCCGCGCGAACGGAATTACGCGAGCGGAAGTCAAGTTTCGGAGAGTGCCCAGAGCGATGCCGAGGTACGACGCCGCCTCCTGCGGGCGCATCCACGGCGAAATACACTGTCCGGCTTGGGCGAGGTTATCAGCAATGAGCCCCCTCGGTCCCGTAGCTTGAGATGCCACGCGGCCCGACTTGTCCAGGTCGAGCCTAACGCAAGCCGCCGGCCGTGCGTAAATAGATGCCGGCGCCAACGCCGGCATCTCGCCGTCGGCTTTAGGGTGTCCGTGGTGTTTACTGGCGATCACGCCAGATCATTTAGCGTATGTCGCACACCGAGAAAACAAGAAAACCGACCCGCGCACCCCGGCGCACCCCGGCGCACCCCGGCGCACAAAAAAGTCAGTTGTCGATCACAGCTTATCGAATCGCTCGCGGTATCTAGGCTGCATCATGTCTAGCCGAACGCAATAGTTCTTTCGGCCTTCGAAACGGAGATCGGAGCCGATACTCTCCAATTTAGGTTTGACCGTTCGCGAGCGCGCTTGGCACCCCAAGACTACGGCGATCTGCTTCAATTGGTGGCCAACGCTCCACTTGCCTTGTCCATCAGGTGGCAACCGCCTTGGAGGACATGCCCTAATTAATCGGGACATTACATGGCATGCAGCAGCTGATTGCAGCAACTCATTTCCCGCGCGGTTTTCTGGTTTGGCGAAATCGCCCGGGAACTTCGTCCTGAGAAACGGAACGCAATTGCGCTCCCAGAATCGCCTGAGCACCTTGTTTGTCAACGGACGGCTTATGGTTGCCCAATCCACTTCGAGCTGCCACAGCTCAGGTATCCGAAATTGTTCAACAACATGGACAGTAAGCGCCCCCGCCCTCCGTAAGATACCGAGCGACAGTCTTCGCTCGTCGCGTCGCTGATGCGAGCGCCTTTCCCGCTCACGTTCGGCTGATGCTGCCGCAAAGCTCGCCCGAACCTCGGGGGGTAGCTTTTGCATAAGAGCACGATACCGGATCCTGTCCGCCCGCTTCGATAATCTCGCCCGCGCCTGCCGAAGTTCCTTTCGTAGCTGCTTCAAGCGGACTTGAGCTTCCCGGAAGCCCTCGGCCAGGGCTGCATATTGCTCGGCAAGATGCTCGCAGATGTTCTTGAATTCTGAGTCCATGCGAGAAAGAGAAAAACTCCTCGGTCATTCTGTCAGGTCACCTTGTTCGCATCAACTGCCGCTGCCACTGCCTCAACCACCGATCGCTTCACTGCCATTTTCGGATGCGCGTAACGCCGAAGCATGTCCAGCGACTTGTGGCCGGTGATCGCGGAAACCAATATCGGGTTGCCACCCGACTCCAGCGCGCGCGTGGCAAATAGGTGCCGAAGATCGTGCGATCGCGTGAACTTCGGACAGGCGGAGCAATCTCCGCCGGTTGTCGCCAACGGCTTCTTTGATCCGAGCGTCATGATTGTTTACCTGCAGCCTGCGAGCTCACCAGGCCAATCTGTTCGATGGCCTTGCGGGTGGCCGCCAACCCAGGATGAGTGTACCGCCGCAGCATGTCCAGCGACCTGTGTCCCGTAATTTGGCTGACGATGATCGGGTTGGTGCCTGCTTCCTGCGCCCGCGTGGCGAACAGGTGCCGGAGATCGTGGGTGCGTGTGAATTCCGGGCAGCCGATCTTCTCTGTCAGCTCGCAGAACGCAGCCTGTACCCGTCGGACCAGCACCTGGCCCATCGACGTGCAGAACATCGAAACCGCCCGCCGCTTTTCCCGCTTGCCGACCTGCGGATTCTTGGCCTCCAGGTCTGCCACGATCTTCTCCAGGTGTCGGCGGAAGTCCCGATCGGTCTTGAACTTCATTGCCGGCTTCTGGACCCCGTCGTAGAACGGCTCATTGAGCAGGACGAACCCCGCCGTCCGCTTGCCGATCAGCTTCTTGAGCAGCGTGGTCATCTCATCCGTCAGCGGCAATTTGCGCCGCCGGGCTGTCTTCACCCGCCAGAACATCTCGGGCTTGGAGCAGATATGGATCGTCCCCTCGGCGAAGTTCACGTTCTCGATCAGAAGGTGACTCCATTCGCCAACACGCATGCCGTAGGTGGCCAGCGGGACGAACAACGCCTTCTGCCAGTCCGAACAGGCGGCGAAGAACGCCTCCTCCTGCTTCGGCGTGAAGACCCGGATCTCCTCCTCGTCCGCTTCCGGGTCACGGAGCTGGTCGATTGGGAACTGGCTGAACGGATTCTCGGTGTACGGCGGCAGCATCCGCCGACGGCCAGCCCAGTTGAAGAGTGTGCGGCAGGTGCTCAGGATGAATTTGATCCCGCCCGTCTTGTAGCTGTCACGTGTGCCGTGGTCAGATCCGTTTCGCGCCCGCGTCTGTCCGCGGAGCCACTTCACAAAATCCTCGACCTCCCCTTGGTCGATGGTGTCCACCGACTTGGTCCCGGCTTCCTTGCAGTAGTCGAGCAAGCGATCCAGTGCCGCCCGGTAGCGATCGACCGACCGCCACGCCAGGCCCTTCACATCTTCGATGTATGAGAGAAAGCCCGTGACGCATTCGGAGGGCGAGATCTTCTTGAAGCCTATCGGGGATGGCCGTTCCTCGTCCAGGGCGGCCGACACCTTGGCGGCCGTGGCCTTGGCCGCCGCCAGGTTGCCCTCGACACGGCGTCGCTGGGTCTTCAGATTCTCGCGGTAGTAGAGGTAGTAAACGGCCCCGCGTTTGTAGATGGTGACGTTGCCGATCCGCTCGACCTTCACGTCCTTGATGTTGCCGCCCACGGTCAGCCCTGTGTGCTTCGGCAGTAGGTCTTGGTTGCGTCGCATGATCTTGAGCCTCCGGACCCGGCCCCACCCCCGGCCGAATCTTTCACAAAAAGTTTCACAACGGCGTTTTGGATTCTACCACCGCTCGCAAACCCGCTCAAGACATGAACTTACGGAACATCGAAAAAACAAGCGGAGAGACGGGGATTCGAACCCCGGATACGGGTGTAAGCCCGTATAACGGTTTAGCAAACCGTACACCCCCCCGCGCAAGTGTTGATGATAGCGGCATTTGTGAAAACGGCGGGAATAGCTTGTCACCCAGCTTGTCACCTGGCTTGTCAGAAGACGCCGACTTGCGGGCGGTGGTGACGGCATGGCCGGACCTGCCGGCGACGATCCGGGCGGCGATTGTGGGGCTGGTGAAGGCCAGCGGGGCGAGCGGGGGGAAGGCATGAGACAGAAGGCCCACCAGACCGCACAGAACGGCGCAGGGGCGACGATCGCGCCCGGGGGTGTCTCAACACCCTTTGGGGCCGTCCGATGCCTTGGCGCGGCGAAAAGCAAGCGCCCGAAGGGACTGGGGGATTCACAGAGCAAACCATCCCCAGGCCGGCCGGCCGTGTGGCCGATCGCGCACGGGGCTTTTCAGAAGGAGTGTGTCTCATGGCTACGGTCGATTTGCGTTTCGTCAAAGGCGTTTCGCGCCGTCGATTCTCGCGACTTCAGGAGGACATCAAGCGGCTTGAAGTCCGGGCGGAAACGGTCAGGCGGCAGGCCCGTGAACGCGGGGCCGGATGGGTGCAACGTCAAGGCGGCAAGCTTTTCGCCGACCTGGCGGCGCTTGTGCGTGCGTGGAATCGGTATGTCGGCCGATTGCAGCGCAAGGCGGCGGCATGATGAGCCGGTGAACCGATGGCGCGTGCCAGCGGGGCCGGCGGTATGATGAGCAATCGGGAGCCGGCGACGGCCGGCGTAGCGGTTCGGGCGAGCGGCGTTACCTTCACCTGTCGCGCCCCGCCCGGATCGCCCCGACGAAAGACAAGGTGAACAAATGAGTTTACTGGATCCCAAAGAGGCGATCGACGGCGCGAAACAAATCATAGCCGGGGTGCGTTGGCGACAGTACCGCCGCGCATGGGAGAGGGGTCGCGAACGTGAAGCACGACGGCCGGTTGTAGCGTTCGCGTGGCTTCGAAAGCGATTTGAGGAACTGAACCTGAACACGGACGCCCCAAGCACTCGCGAGAATGTCCGATTAGTCGCGGAGAGTGTTGTGTTGCTGGACAGCAAAACCAAACGAATAATTTGGAGCCACAGTATACGCCTTGCCATCTACGGCGAGTCCCACGGCATCGATACTTCTGCGCTGTTGGTGGAGCTCGAAGACTGGACCGCAGATCATGAGAAGGCCGTCGTCGTGCTATGCCGGCGGATATTTTCAGTCGCCACCGCTGAGAGCATCAAGGCCGGTGGGGCAGAGCCCACGAAGAAAGAGCAACGACAGTTGATGGGCGGGAGTCGCAATCGCAACCATGAAATTGACAACGCCAAGGCGAGATCATTCCTGATTGACTATCCGAAGGATCATGCGGGCGGGACGGCGACGATTGAAAAGTTGGCTGAGCATCTTGAGTGTTCCGTGGGGCATGCCCAGAAGTTGCCGGCATGGAAAGCCGAGATGGAACTTCGCGCGAAGCGCCCGAAGATTCAAAGTCTGTCCGGGGGCGAAGCCCAGGGGCCGGCGGAGTTAGGCGAATCACTGGATGATCTAATCAAGGATTCAATGACGGCCAAGAGGCGGGAGGATCGTGGTGATCGCATCCGATCCGGCGAGCGTTCATGAACGATCCGGCGAGCGTTCATGAACGAAAAGGGGTAAACAGGGCTGGTTTTACAGGCAAATCATAGCGCGATTGTGAACGCTGCCTAAGGGTACAGGCCGCATGGTGCGGCCCGTAACCGAAAGGCAGGTGTTCGATGATCGTAGCGACTGGCAAGCCCAAGACAGCGCGCCGGCTGGCAGGCGAGATATTGGCCCGCGCAGGCGAGCTGGTGTACCTGGCCCGCGCCATCGAAGCGGAGTTGAACCACCCCGCCCCACGCAAGGCCCGTTCCTCACACAAGCGACCATCACGGCGAGGCAGCGCACGGTGAGGCAACCATGACCACTATCGAACCCCAACTAATCACCCCCGGCGTGATCGCCACAGAATGCAACGCCCCGCTTCATCGGGTGCTGCGCATCTTGGCGACACGCCAGCATATCCGCCCGGCGGCGAGGGCGGGGACGATTCGGCTGTATCGGCGTGAAGCCATCGCCCAGGTGCGGCATGAGCTGAGCGCCATCGACGCCCGGCGGCCGGCGAGGAGGGCATCCGATGAAATCCGCTGACACCCTACTTGACCGGCAGGCCCAGGCCGAGCGGCAACCGCTGGCGGTGGACAACGCCGACGCGGCGGACCTGCTGGGGATATCACCATCGACCTTGTACGCCCTGAAGCGCACGGGGCGATTCGGACCCGCGCCGATCCGGCTGGGGCGATGCTGCCGCTATCGAGTCGATGAGCTGCGCGAATGGCTGGCGGCCGGATGCCCGGCACGCGCCCGGTGGGAAATCCTGAGAGGCGGACGATGAGCGGCAAGGCCCACGATTTTCTGGCGGCGGCGCAGGGTTACGCGGAGCGCCAGCGATGGAGCATCATTGCCATCGGGAAAGACAAGCGCCCCGCAATCCAGCGATGGACGCCGTACCAAAGCCGACGCCCCAGCGCGGCGGAATTGGCGGCGATGTTCCGGCGCGGCGGGGTGATGGGGCTGGCGCTTGTCTGCGGCGAGGCATCCGAAGGGGCGACGGTTCGGGATTTCGACATTGCCGACAGATACCGCGATTGGGCCAGACGGTACGCGGACCTGGCCGGCTTGCTGCCCACCAGCGAGACGGGGCGGGGCTTTCACGTCTTTTGCACGTCCAACGTGCGGCGGATCATCAAACAGGCCGACGGCGAGTTACGCGGCGGCGGCTACACCCTGCTGCCCCCAAGCCAGCATCCTTCGGGCAAGCCATACCGATGGATCATCCCGCCCGGCGAGGCCTTACCGTATATCGATGACCTGGCCGGCGCTGGGCTGGTGGACTTGTCCAGAGACAGAGAGTGTCCAGAGACAGAGAGTGTCCAGAGCGGCCAGAGACGTAGAGACGGAGAGACAGCGATTGACAGGGAAGACGGCAAAGCAATAGACGGCGATCCCGCCCCGACCGGACTTGTCGCGTCTGCGGAGTTTCAATCGACCATCCCCAAGCGGAGCGGGCAACGCAACCGTAAGGCCTTCGAGCTGGCCCGTCTGCTGAAATCCCACCATCCCGACGCCAAGACGCCAGAGCTTCGGGCCATCGTCCAGCAATGGCACAAGCTGGCCCTGCCGTACATCGGCACAAAAGACTTTGAAACCACATGGGGCGACTTTTTGAACGGCTGGCAATCCGTGCGCGTGCCGTTCGGACAGGGAGCGGAAACCATCATGGAGCAAATACCGATTGACGTATCCGATGCGATGCTGCCCCCGGAAGCGCGAGGGTATCAATCCCCCGATGCCCGGCGGCTGGTGCTGTTGTGCGCAGAGCTTCAGCGCCGGCACAAGGCCGATCCGTTCTATCTGTCCGGGGCGAAGGCGGCGGAGTTTCTTGGCGTGCCGCCGGCGGACGCGGACCAGAAGCGCATGGCCCGGCTGTTGTCTCTGGTGCTGACTACCGACGGCATCCTTCATCTTGAGCGCAAGGGCAATCAGCGGGTGGCAAACCGCTACCGATTCATTGCGGCGATGCCCAGTCGGCAAGGGGGCCAGCGATGAATAACCACCCCACACAATCCCCACGAAAACGGGCCACGAATCGCGCCACAACGCCCCAGGATCGATTTTCGGCGGTGGGGATGACCTACGACACGGCCGAGCCATCGACGCGGCAAATCGCTTCCTATTCGGTTCACCCTGGCGGTGATTGCCCTCCCGCAACGCCCGGCCTTGTTGGCCGGGCAACGGGTGCGCGTGCCAGCACAGCACGCGCGCCTATTCTGACCCCGGCCGCTGGCTGGGGCGAGTACTTCCAACCCCGGCCGATGAGCCGGAAGGATCTGACGATGGGATTTCTAGACCAATTCCGCCGGAAGGCACGCGAGCGCGTGCAGACCCAAGCGGACGAATACCGGCGGCTTGTCGCCCTGGCGGCGGCCGAAGGCGACTTGGCCGAGCTTGACGGCGATGCGCTGTTGAGTGCGGCAGACGCCCTGAGCCGGACGGCGGCACAGATTGAGGCGGACGTTGCCACGATGCGCGAAGAGCGCGAGCTGATCCCGCTGGCGGGCCAGCAGGCCAAGCGGCTGGCGGACGCCAAGAGCGCCATGGCCGCGATGGTGGACGCGGGCAATCGCGCCGATGCGATGAGGGCTGAGGCCAAGCGAATCGTGGATGAGGCCCAGGCCAATCACCGGCGAGCAATCCACCTGGCCGACGATGCCAACGCGGCCGTTAGCAAGCTGGCCGATTTGAGAAAGCGCAACGCCTGGCTTTTCGGACTGCCGGAACCAGAAGTGAAGCCGACGGCGGCGACTGTGACTGAGACTGCCGACGGAGTTTTCACCGAATGAATCACCGATGGGGCTGGGCGCGCCGGTGAGGCCGAGTTGTGCCGGCCGCCCACCCTGTCCTAACACGAAGGATCGAACAATGTATTTCTCAACATCATCGAACCTACCACCGGATGAGCAACAGGCCATCGAAGGCGGCTACACGCTGCATCGTCTGGCAATGAGCCGGTTGTCAGAACTGTCGCGGTAGGGACGGCGGTTGCCCGCCGCCCCCCGCACGGATCCCGGCGAGCGGCACTACCGCACCGGGCTCTTGCCTTGGATGATGACGCATAGACGTTCCGTCGGGTAAGGGTGGCAGATATGCGGAACGGGGAGCC
>JAIOQB010000470.1 GCA_021413585.1 Planctomycetia bacterium | reverse complement strand
TGAGCGAGGGAAAATCCGCCGGCGTGGCCACGCGAGGATCAATCTTTCGCTCCGCAATGATGCGGGCGTAGTACGGAGAATGCTTCTGCAAGTACGACACCAGCCGCGTGAACCGCCGCTGGTTCCGCCGCAGGATTTCCTCCCGCCTCCGCCGGGAGTTGCGATACAGCCCCAGCTCCCACAGGAGAATGCTTAAAGTCAGACGCATGCAACGGAACTCGCTTGCCTGGCCGACGCTGCACGCGGCGGTGCGCTAGCGACGGCCAGGGAGTGAAGGATATGAACGGGCGAAAAGTAAAACACCTAAGCCTGGGCTTGATGGATAGTCCGTAAGTTATAAAACATTTCCCCGTGTTTCGCCACGAGATGGTTGCTGCAAAGCCCTGGCGATTGCTGGGCGAAACTCATAGTACCCATCACGCTCCGCGTGATGCACTCTCCCGCGCCGCATAGGATGAACACATTGGTCCGTCATACCGCCGCGGCGGCTCCCTCCACTCAAAACGTCAGCCCAATTGAGTGCCGCCCGATTCATTGTTACCATTTCGATTGTGCATCGCCGGATGTGTGCCGGCGGTTGAAACTACTCTCTTACGTCACGCGCCATGCCCGATCCATCCACGCTACGTGTCGGCGATAAAATCCGTGTTGTCGCGGTCCCTGAAGGTGACTTGTGGGCACTTGAATCCGGATCGGACTATCTCGAAGATACGGTGTACGTGTTGAAGTGGATGGTCGGCAAGGAGTACGCGATTAGCTGGATTGACGACTATGGCAAACCGTGGGTCAGGACGGACTACCCCGACCCCGAGGGTGCCGAACATTCCATGGCGATCATGGACTCCGATTCGTGGGTACTTGTCCCCGAGTAGCTAGACTGGGCAACTCATTGGCAAGCGTAATCGGCGCTAGAATCCCTCCGCCAGCGCCAGCACTGCATTCACCCCCCTTCTTCCTGCCAGCAAACGCTCTGGTCCGCCGCAGCTTGCAAGGGCTATAATCGCCGACCCTCGATGTGCATCAAGCCGTTGAGGGGCAATCGCTTAGATCAACTTTCTTACGCCTTCAAATCGTCACGGCGTAAACGGACTCGGCGTAAGTGGACATGGAGGTCCAACACATTGCGCGCGCTTAGTGCGCACCCGACAGGAGGTCGGACGCACCGCATATCCGGCTGGCTCTGGGGGCTGGCTTTGGTCCAGGTTTTGTTCTGCACGGCGCACGCGGCCGCCCAGCAGTCGTCGCTCACGCTGCGCATCGCCTGGGGAGGCGGCGCCGAGCGCGTGTGGCGCGGCAAAATCTCCGTCAGCGGCGGCACGCTCTCCGATCCGCAACCGCTGGGGCTCGAAGCCGATGAACCGGCCGCCATGTGGCTCGACGACCAAGGGGCGCTGGTCGTGCGCCACCGCAGTTCGCGAACCTACGACGGCGTCGACGTCGAAGTGCATGCCGATCTCTCGGCCAAGTTGATGATCAGCCTGGCGGCCGACGGCGAACCGGCCGGCGAAGCCGTCGCCATCGATCTCAAGCGGCTCGTCTCCGACATGCACAGCGGCGATCTCGACAAGCAAAAAAACCGCCTGCTGGTGCGGCGTGCGCCGGGAGACAAGCTACGCGTCACCGTGGGCAATCCGTCGCTGGTATTTGCGCCAGGAGAACGGCTGAACCTGCGCGTGCAGCCGCACCTGCTCGGCGACGACGTGACCGGCCGGATCGCGCTGCGGGCACAAGTCCTCTCCGCCCGCGGCCGGCACGAGGTGTCTGCCAGCGAGCAGCAGCTCGATCTGGCCGCTGCGGGGCAGCCCGACATCGTGGCCCCCGTGGAGTTCAAAGTTCCCACCGAGCCGGGGGCGTACGATCTGCTGCTCTCCGTCGCCAAAGCCGAACCGGCGGACCGCCTGCTGCCGCTCCCATCCGGGCGCGAGCTGCTGAACAAGCTCGGGCAGCGAACCGACTCCATCGCCGAGCGCAAGGTGCAGTTCATCGTCATCGGCGACACGGCGGCCAAGCCGGCGATCGATTCGCCCGAGCCGACGGCCGAACTGCTGGCGATCAACCCGGCCAAAACGTGGTGGGATCGCGTGTCGCACCTGCCGCGCATTCCGGGTCTGGGCAAAGATCCGCTCGAGCATGGCCAAGTCGAGCGTTGGATGCATCCCCGGCTGGGTCCGATGGTGATGCTCAGCGCGGAATCGACGCGAGATAAGGCGGCCGCCCCGATCGTCGCCGCCTCGCTGCCGGGCAACAACGGCGCCCCCGCCACGCTGACCCGCGTCGAATCCCCCGCCGCGGCGACCGACAACGAAAATTGGGTGGCGTATCCACTTTCGGTCAGCCAGCCCGGCCAGGTGCATATTCTGGAGATTGAGTATCCCAGCGACGTGCCGCAGGTGATGACGGTGAGCATCCTGGAGCCGAACGCGGCGGGTGCGGTCACGCCAATCGGCCTCGACGGCGGCATTCACGTTCCCAAGGAAGCGGCCGGCACCGCGCCGTATCTGGCCCGCTATCGGCTGGCGTTCTGGCCCCGCTCGCGCGAACCGCTGCTGCTGATCAGCCGCGGCGCTGATTCTGCCCGCAGCGTGCATGGCCGGATTCGCCTGCTGGGCCCGCGCAAGTTCAGCGTGGCCGGGCTGCGGCTGGGGATGGAGCCGCGCAGCGGCCTGCCCCGCGCCGTGCTGGCCGACGGCACCGATCAGCGCCTCATCGCCGGCTATCTGGGGCGGCCACTGTTTCCGGAAAACTTCGGCGCCAGCGAAGCGTTCGACGCCTGGAGCGGTGGCAGCCTCGACGACTGGCAGACGTTTTACGACGGCGGGCGGCGGATGCTCGAGTATGCCAACCACGTGGGCTACAACGCGCTGGTGGTCAGCGTGCTGGCCGACGGCAGCGCGATTTTTCCCTGTCCGCAGATTTCGCCCACGCCGCGGTACGACACCGGCGCGTTCTTCAGCACCGGCCAGGATCCGGTGCGCAAGGACGTGCTCGAAATGCTGCTGCGGCTGGCCGATCAGGAAGGGCAATCGATTATTCCGCTGGTCGAGTTCACTGCGCCGCTGCCGCAGATCGAGGCCCAGCTCCGTCGCGGCGGCGCCGACGCGACCGGCCTGGAACTGATCGGCCCGACCGGCGCCACCTGGCTGGAGAAGCACGGCGCCGAGCGCGGACCGGCGGCGTGCTACAACCCATTGGATCCCCGCGTGCAGCAGGCGATGCGGCAAGTCATCGCCCAGTTGGCCGCCCGCTATGGCCGGCATCGTTCGTTCGCGGGCGTGGCGCTCGGTTCGTCCAACGGCAGTTGCAGCCTGATGCCCGGCCCGGAATGGGGTTATGACAACGTCACGGTTGGCCGCTTTGCCCTGGAGACGGGCGAGAGCGTGCCGGCCGATGGTCCTAGCCGATTCGTGCAGCGCTCGCAAGCGCTCGGCGGCCAGCAACGGCCCGCGTGGCTCGAATGGCGGGCCGCCGCGCTGCATCGCTTCCACCAGCAACTGCGCGACGACATCGTCGCGGCGCATCCCGGCGCGAAGCTGCTCGTCTGCACTGGCGGCATGTTGCAGAGCCCTGAGATCGAAGCGATGCTGCGGCCAACGCTCCCTAGCCGGTTTCGCATCGAAGAACTGCCGCTGGCCGTGGGCTTGCGCCCCGACTTGTACCACGACGACGACGCGATCGTGCTGCTGCGTCCCCGACTGGAACAAGTGCCGCCGCGCCCCGAAAATCGGGCCGTGCAATTGCAAACGAACGACTCCCCCGAGCTGGACCGGGCGTTTGCGGCAGCGGCGGGCGGCGGCAACCAGATCCTGCACGAGCCGCTCCGATCGCGTTTGGCCACGTTCGACCGGCAAAGCCCTTTTGGCCCGGAGCACACCTTCACGTCGCTGTTCGCCAACCTTACCTCCGGCGGAGCCGAAGGGCGGCGGCGATTTGTTGAATCGCTGATCGGCCTGGATGCACCACTGCTGGTTGACGGCGGCTGGACGCTGACGCTGGGAGAAGAGGAATCCGTGCGGCCGCTGGTCGCCGCGTTCCGCCGACTGCCGGTTGGGCCGTATCGGGCGCTTACGGGCGACACGCAAGGGCTGATCGGGCGGACGCTCACGCGCGACGGATCGACGTACCTCTGTCTGATCAATCCGACCCCGTGGGCCTGCCGGGCCAGCGTGGCCGTGCAGGGAAGCCAGCAGACGCCCAACGATAAGCTGCCGAATGAGAAGCTGCCGATCAGCGAACTCGGCGGCCGGCGATCGATCGGCCCGCCGCGCGACGGGCGGTTGGCGCTGGAACTGGAACCGTACGATTTGCTGGCCCTGCGGCTGGGGCGTTCAGACGTTGAGCTTTCGCAACTGACCGTGACGTTCGACGATTCGGTCCGTGCCCTGCTGCATCAGCGGATCCTCGGCCTCGTCACGCGGGCGACGATGCTGGCCGAGCCAAAGCGGATCGACGTGCTGGCGAATGCCGATTTTGAATCGCCGCAGCGGAACCAACAGGACTTGCCAGGCTGGTCGGTGGCCGGAGCCGCGGGGGCCGGCGCGGCGCTCGACCAGGAGATGCGGCATACCGGCGCGTCGTCGGCCCGGTTGGCTAGTTCCGGCGGCGTGGCGTCGCTGATCAGCAATCCATTCGCCGCGCCGAAGACCGGCCGGCTGTCGTTCGCCGTTTGGGTGCGCTCCACCCAGCAAGGCCCCGCGCCGACGCTGCGACTGGCGCTGGGAGGAAAGCTGCACGGCGGAGATTACTATCGCTTCGCCGTGGCGCCGGTCGGCCCACAATGGGAGCACTTTATCTTCCAGGTGGACAACCTGCCGCCGGCCGGCTTGAGCGATATGCAAGTGCGGTTCGACCTGATGGGGGCCGGCCAGGTGTGGCTGGACGATGTGACCGTGTCCGACCTGACGTTCAGCCCGAACGAGCGGACGGAACTGTCGCGGATCATCACGCGGGCCCAGTTCCTGCTCGACGGGGGCAAGCTGGTCGACTGCGCGCGGTTGCTGGAGAGCCACTGGCCGCGCTATCTGGAAGACAATGTGGTGTTGCCCGCGTCCGAGTTGGCCGCCAAGCCACCCGAGACGAACCGCCCGCCGCGCGAAGCGGCCCCGCCGCCGATCGTCGAGCAGCCGCCAGCCGCATTGCCCCCGCCGCCGACAGAAGCCGCGCTGCCATGGTGGAAGCGGGCAATACCGAGTGTGCTGCGGTAAGCGGATTCAACGCCGGCAAATTAGCCGCCGCTGCCCCAGCGGCGCGACGCGTCGAGCGATTTTTTGTTGGTCCGCATTTGGATTGTCGTGAGCCCACGCCGCCTGAAGGGCGGCAATACGATAGCCCAGGGCGGAGCCCTGGGTGATCGGCCACAGACCAATCTTTGAGCCCTGAAAGGGCGAGATAGGGTGGCGGCGATCGTGTATCTCGCCCCTTCAGGGCTTACGCGCGAGATACTTTCTCACATACCCAGGGCTGCGCCCTGGGCTTTCATATCTCGGCCTTTCAGGCCTAAGGACAATCGCGACCCGTTGTTGCACCTTACCGCGGTCGCGGCGGTCCCGGTGGCGGACCTGGCGGCGGGCGGAATTGCGGGGGCTGGCCGGCCGGCGGCGGATTCGAGCGGCTCGAGCTGGGCTGGCTGGGGCGGACCACGCGGGTGCGCACCGGCGGCTCGATGGACGCTTTGCGCTGCTCCTCGGCCGTGGGCGGGTCGAACATTTTTTCGCCCAACCGGCGGTACGTCGATTCCACTTCCGCCAGCGTCAGCACGCGGTTGTGCCCTTTGTCGGCCCGCAGGATGATGTGCAGCGGGATCTCGGTCGGATCAAGCTTGCCGTCGCCGTTGCGATCGGCCTGATGAAACTGCTCGCGCAACTCGTCTTCGCCGAGCGGCGTTCGCTCGGCTGACGACTGGTTGGGGTCGGACGAAAAGCCGAAGCGCGAGGCGCTGGCAGGTGCCGCGGCGGGGACCGACGTGGCTTTCGATTCGATGGGAACTGGCGAAGAGGCGGGCGCGGGCGGCGGACTAGTCGTCGCAGGGAGAGCAGGAACTACCGGGGGGACAGCAGGGAGCGCCACGCTGTCTGTCTTGGCTGCCGTCGGCGTCGCAGCAGGCGCGCTAGCGAGCGTCTTGCGCCAATCGTCGCCCCCGTCATCGGCGGATGCCGCACTGCGCGAAGTTGATGCCCTCGCCGCAGTCGGTTCGTTCGCTTTAGAAGTTGCCGGAGTTTCAGCCTCATGATGTGCGTCAGAACTCGCGGATCCGCGCAGCGTCACGGCCAACAGCACGCCGGCCACCACCGCCGCCGCAATGCCGCTGCCCGCGATCAGCCAATTTCTGCGCCGCGCGGCGGCCGCGGCGCCGTACGGACGAATCGACCGAACCGGCGACACGCTGGCCGCCGGCAGCGATTCGGCCACCAGGTCTTCAAACCGCTCCAGCGGCGCTACCTGTGGCGAAGTGGCATTCTCCACCGCGGGCGTCATCGGCTGCGTCGAGGTCATGCGCAGCGCCGTGCCGGCGTCGGATGCCCTCTCTCCTTTGAGAAAACCCGTCAGCGCCACCGCAAAATCCTTCATCGACGCAAACCGATCCTGCGGATTCTTGGCCATCGCGTGGCCGCAGATGCCGGCCAGCTCGAGCGAAATGTCCGCCCGGAGCGAGGCCAGCGGCGGCGGCTCGGTGTGCAGCGCCTGGCCGATCACGCTCACCACGCTGCCGTCGAATGGGCAGCGGCCGGTGAGCAATTCGTAGAGCACCACGCCCAGGCTGTAGATGTCCGCCGCCGGGCCGACCGCCACGCGGTGGTCGATTTGCTCGGGGGCCATGTAGGCGGGTGTGCCGAGCAGGATGCCGTCTTGCGTCAGCCGCGTCCCCTCTGTGTTGTCCACGCGGCACGCCAGGCCAAAGTCCATTACGATCGGCTCGCCCCGGCGATCGATCATGATGTTGGCCGGCTTCAAGTCGCGATGCACGATGCCGTGCCGATGGGCTTCGTCGATCGCCAGCGCCACCTTGCGGACCACGATCGCCACCTGCCGCTCGGGCTGCGACTTGCCCGACTCGATGTACGCCGTCAGCGGGCGGCCTTCAACGTAACCCATCGCGATGAAATGCACGCCGCCCAGCTCGCCGACGTCGAAGATCGGGCAGATGTTCGGATGACTGAGCGTGGCGGCCGCGCGGGCTTCGCGCATGAACCGCTCGACGAGCGTGCCGGTGGTGTCGAGCGCCAGCCGGGGCACCTTCAGTGCCACCGGGCGTTCCAACTGCGTGTCGTGCGCCAGGAACACGCTCCCCATGCCGCCGCGTCCCAGCCGCGACTCGATCCGGTAGCGGCCGAACGATTTGGGAATGTCAGTAGAGAGAACAACCTGCGGGCCAGCCAGTTCGAACTCCGCGGCGAGCGGTGAGCCGGGCACATGATCCTGCGTTTGCCGGGCGTCGGCGCTGGCGGCAAAGGCGGCGGTGTCGGCTAATGCCTTTGACGGGGCGCTCGAACGGCGCCGCTGCGGATCGGCCCCCAGGTCGTCGCTGGAACCGCGGTCGGGAGTGGTCGGTTGGGTGGTCATGGGAAGCTCAATACCCTTTAACCCCGGCGGGCCGCCATGCGACCGGGCCACAGCCGGGGAAATGGGGCGGACGATATGCCGGAATTTCATTTTCCTCCAACCGACAGCGGGCCGCAAGCGAATAAATGCAGTGGGTTGGGAGGCACTTTCACCGCTGTCTTAGCCCCAGGCAAGTCGCCCGGGGTTAAGACAGCTACTCATGACGCGGGCCTCGCGGAATGTTCTTGCTGGTGGCATACTGCAATTTCAAACGGATCGTCATTCCAAATTCGACCGGCTCACAAAGTCCAGCTTGTTGAGCACTGGCAAAGCCAGTGGCACACGAAAGGAGCAAGGCAGGGACAGGCCGCAAGATGGGTGCAACATGGCAGAACCAGAAACGTTATCCCTGCCTTGCGCCTTTCGTCCGTGTGCCACTGGCTTTGCCAGTGCTCGCGCAGCAAAGTGGTCTGCCTGTGTTATCCGATAAACTTGGGGAGCGCTCAGATGCAACGTGTGGCCGTCATCATATTTCTATCGGTCTGCATATCCGCCGGCTATTTGGGCTCAAATGTCTCGGAAGCCGAACCGCCAACCGCACCTCAGCGCACCGACGTCTTTGTCGGCGGGCGCGACGGATATCCCGTCTATCGCATCCCGGCGCTCTTAGTCACCACCAAGGGAACATTGCTCGCCATGGCCGAAGGACGGGCACGGCTGAAGGATATTGCCGAGAACGATCTGGTGCTGAAGCGCAGCACCGACGGCGGCCGGACCTGGGGGCCGCTGATCGTCGCGGCCGAGGATGGCGACAACTCGCTTAACAATCCACTTCTGGTGGTCGTTCGGCCCAGCGGACGGATCCTGCTGATGTACCAGTGCTATCCGGCCCACACGGGCGAGGCCAAAGTCGTGGCGGGGATCGATGGAAATAAAATCTGCCGCACGCTGCTGCAACAGAGCGACGACGACGGGCTGACGTGGTCGGCCCCGCGCGAGATTACGGCATCAGTCAAACGCCCCACGAAAGTCACCAGCG
>JAIOQB010000469.1 GCA_021413585.1 Planctomycetia bacterium | reverse complement strand
CGCCCCGCCGCAAATCACCGCAAGGTCAGGAGAGTCTGTTCCGGAGACCCCGCAACCAAACCGCTGGCCCCGCACCGCGCCGCCTGGATCGAATGATCTGGGATGTGGAGCGTGTGCCGGACGACGTTGAGCTTAATGTCTACCGCCAGATTCGTCAAAGCAATTTGCATGAAATCTGGATTAATGTTTGACGGCTGGTCGTCGGCAGAGCATCGGGTGCCTGGCGGCAGAGCGCAGCGATGCCCCAGTGACCGATATCGCTTCCTATCCCGGGAGGACTGCCCTACAACCGCCGCTCGTTCCACGCCGCCGAGCGATATTTGGCCTGCGAAAGCGACATCGCGGCCGATAGCATCTCGCTCGAAAGAGGGGTGTGCTGCATCGGCCCGAGGCCTTGCTTTAACAATCCGCCGGCCCAAGCCTCGGCCAGGCCCCCCCGGTCGATCTCAACGCCGCAAAGCTCAGCGAGGCCGGCTAGTTCCGGCGCGGCCGCGGATGCCCGCAGCAGGACGCTGCCATGTTGCAGCACCGCCCCTCGCCGCCGCCGCTGAGCGCTGCCCCCCACTTTGGCCCCGTCACACAGCACGTCCCCCGCCGCGCGGCGCATGAAACAGAGGAATGGTTCAGCGGCTCCGCTCCCGGGTGCCTGGGGCAACGCCCCAGCCGCTTTCACCAACCGACTGGCGGTGACGTTCCACTCCCGCAGCGCCGCGATCAGCGTTTCATGCAGTAGATCGTAGAGCGCCGCGTTACCGGCCGGTACGCCAGCATCCGCCCGCTCGGGCAGCGCCAGACTGTACGTCAACTCTGCATCGTGAACGATAGCCCCGCCGCCGCTGGCGCGGCGCACCAACGGGCAGTTCAAGCTGGCCGCGTGCGCGGCTCGATCGCCGGCGTTCTGAAAATACCCTAGCGAGAGAGTCGGCTCGCTCCAGGCGTAAAACCGCAACGTCGCCTGACCGGTAGTCGCCGCTTCGTCCAGCAGCAGTTCGTCGAGCGCCATGTTCCAAGCCCCGTCGGCCGGCGGATCGAACAGCAATCGCAGCGGGCCGGAGAAGGAGAGGATGGGCATTGATAAGATCGGAAACGTAACGTGGGTGAATGCACTCGAATACTCAGTAGTAGCGTGGGTGCTTGCACCCACGTCGTCGGGCCAATTTCCGTGGGTGCAAGCACCCACGCTACTTAATTGCCGTCCACCGCAGCACCGGCTGCCTTGCCGCGCGGACTTCATCCGGCCGGCTGACCGGCGTCGTGTGCGGCGCTTTGTGCAATAGTTCGGGCGATTCGGCAACGATGGTCCGCAGCGCCGCGGCAAAGGCGTCGAGCGTCTCGCGACTTTCGGTCTCCGTCGGCTCGATCATCACCGCTTCCTTCACCGTCAGCGGGAAGTACACGGTAGGGGCGTGGAATCCAAAGTCCAGCAGCCGCTTGGCGATGTCCATGGCCGAGATGCCGCGCTCCGCCTTGAGCTTCGCCGCCGAGGCGACAAACTCATGCGTGCAGCGATCTCCCTGCGGCACCGGCAGAAAGTCTTTCACTTGCGAGAGCAGATAATTGGCGTTGAGCACCGCGTTCTCCGCCACGCGGCGCAGTCCCTCAGGGCCGTGCGTGCGGATGTAGGCATAGGCGCGGACCAGCACACCCGTGTTGCCGAAGAAGCTTCGCACGCGGCCGATCGATTTGGGCCGATCGTAGGCCAAGCGATAACGGGGCGGTAAACCACCCGCGGCTTCCACTCGCTCGACCACCGGCGTCGGCAGATACGGCGCCAACCGCGCGGCGACCGCGATCGGCCCGGCGCCTGGCCCGCCGCCGCCGTGCGGGCCGCTGAAAGTCTTATGGGGATTGTAGTGCATCATGTCGGCGCCGAAATCGCCGGGACGGGCAATGCCCAGGATGGCGTTCATGTTCGCGCCGTCGAGATAAATCAGCCCGCCGCAATCGTGCACGCGCCGCGCGATCTCGCGCATGCCATGCTCGAACAAGCCCAGAGTGCTGGGATTGGTGATCATGAACACCGCCACCTGGTCGTCGAGCTTCGCTTCGAGATCAGCCAGATCGACAAAACCGGCCGGCGTGCTGCGGACCGTGACGAAGTCGAAACCGGCCATCGCCGCGCTGGCCGGGTTGGTGCCGTGGGCCGAATCCGGGGCCAGCACCTTGGTGCGCGGCCGCCCTTGGTCGCGGAAATATGCGGCCGCCACCATCAGCGCCGTCAGTTCGCCATGCGCCCCGGCCGCCGGCTGCAAGCTCACTGCCGGCAACCCGGCGATCTCGGCCAAATAACATTGCAGTTCGTACAACAGCGCGAGCAATCCTTGCAGCGTCGACTCGGGTTGATACGGATGCAGATCGACGATGCCCGGCATGCCGGCGACGCGTTCGTTCCGCTTCGAGTTGTACTTCATCGTGCAGGAGCCGAGCGGATAGAAGTGCGTATCGACCGACATGTTGAGCGTCGAGAGGTTGGCATAATGCCGCACCACCTCCGGCTCGGCCAGTTCTGGCAGCGGCGGCGGCCCGGCCGCCAGATGCTGCGCGCCAAGCAACTCCGCCAGCGGCCGTTCTGGCACATCGCACGCCGGCAACACGGCGCCGCCGCGGCCAGGGTGCGAAAGTTCAAACAGCAGTTGCGTGGCACGTTCGTTACGCATGACGGGCCACCTCCGTGGGCTTCGCCGGCGGCTTCTTCGCCACAGTACTGGTCAATGCGTCGATTTCCGCTTTGGTCCGCTTTTCCGTCACGCATACCAGCAGGCAATCGGCAAGCTGCGGATACCACTGACCCAGCGGCACGCCGGCGAAGATTCCCTCGGCCAAAGCATCGCCGATCAGTTCATCCACGTTGCCGGATGAATCCCGCAGCACGAACTCTTTGAACGTTGGCGCCTTAAATGCCGGCCGCAACCGGCCGCCGACCGAGAGCCGCTCGCGGGCGTAGGCCGTTTTCTGCGCGCACAGTTCGGCGACGCGCCGCAGCCCCTTCGGTCCGATGACCGCCAGGTACACGGCGGCTCGCAGGGCAAATAAGCCCTGATTGGTGCAGATGTTGCTCGTGGCCTTCTCGCGGCGGATGTGCTGCTCGCGGGTTTGCAGCGTCAGCACGTAGCACCGCTTCCCGCGGCGATCGACCGTTTCGCCCGCGATCCGGCCGGGCAGTCGGCGGACAAACTTTTCGCGGCACGCCATGATTCCCAGGTACGGGCCGCCGAACTGCATCGGGGTTCCCAGCGATTGCCCTTCAGCGACGACAATGTCGGCCCCGTAATCGCCGGGGCGCTTCAGCACGCCCAGACTGATCGGGTCGAACGCCACCACGGCCAGCGCGCCGGCGTCGTGGGCGATCTTCACCAGCGGCTCCGCTTCTTCCAACGCGCCGAAAAAGTTCGGCTGTTGCAGCAGCACGCAGGCGGTGTGCTCGTCGACTGCCGCGGCCAGATCCTTCGGCGCGATCGTGCCCTCGGGTGTGCCGATGGTGACCAGCTTGGCGTCGAGATCTTTCAGATAGGTTTCGAGCGTGCGGCGATATTCCGGATGGACGCTTTCGCCCACCACGACGCGGCGGCGGCCGGTGGCGGCCAGGGCCATCAGCACTCCCTCGGTCGCGGCCGAGCCGCCGTCGTACAGGCTCTGGTTGGAAACCTCCATGCCCGTCAACTGGCAGATCAGCGTCTGGTATTCAAACATCGCCTGCAGGTTTCCCTGGGCGACTTCCGGCTGATAGGGCGTGTACGACGTGTAAAACTCGCCGCGAGACGCCACGTAATCCACCACCGCCGGAATGAAGTGATCGTAGCTGCCGCCGCCGAGGAACGAGACGGTGTCGTGCGGCGAGGAATTGGCCGCCGCCAGCGCCGCCATGTGGGCCGTCAGTTCCAATTCTCCCAGCGCCGGCGGCAGGTCGAGTGCCCGCCGCAGCCGATAGTCCTCCGGGATCGAGGCGAACAGCTCTTCAAGCGAGCCGACGCCGATCGCCGCGAGCATCGCCGCCTGATCGGCCGGTGTGTTGTAGATGTAAGGCATTGCGAGAAAGTCGATATCAGAATGTTTAGTACCCGTTCAAATCATATACCAGCACGTCAATGCTGCTCTTCCTCGCACTGCCGTTGGTACGTGGCGAAATCACTCAATTGCTTCAACTCGGCTTCGCTGGTCAAACGGATCCGCGCAACCCAGCCTTTGTCGTAGGGATCTTCGCTGAGCCACTCCAGGTGTTCCGGCAGATCGGCGTTGACCTCGATCACTTCGCCGCTGACGGGGGCGTAGATGTCGCTGACTGCCTTGACCGATTCCACCTCGCCAAACGATTCGCCGGCCGTCACCTGGCGGCCGATCGCCGGCAGGTCGAGATACACCAGATCCGTCAGGGCCTCGACCGCAAAGGCGGAGATCCCCACCGTGGCCACCTTCGCCCCGCCCGCTCCCGGCGCGACGTGAGCCCACTCGTGCGTCTTGGCGTACATTAATTCTTCAGGTTTCACGGCAATGATTCCTCACTGGGCCGGACGGAAAATCTTTGACGCAAAGGCGCTAAGACGCGCAAAGAAACGATTTCGGGTAAAAATGAAAACGGATCGCGGTTGCAAACCCGTATGTGATCGGAAAAACAATACACTCCGTACTCCCTTTGCGAGTCTTTGCGTCGACTTTTCCTAACGCTGAGGACGCGTATAAAACGGCAACTGCACCACGCGGGCAGCTTGCGGCTTGCCGCGGATGTCGACGATCACTTCATTGCCGACGGCCGAGGCTTGCGGCGCGACGTAGGCCATCGCGATCGGGCAATCGAGCGTCGGCGAAAACGTGCCGCTGGTCACATGCCCCACCTGCACTCCGCCGGCGAGCACGGGGCAACCTTCGCGCGGCACGCGTCCACTCGCGCACTCCAGTCCTACGCGGCGCGGCAGGTCCGGCTGGTTGCGGATCGCCGCGAGCGCGTCGCGCCCGGGAAACTGCCGGGCGTCAAGGCCTGCGTCGTCCAGATCGACGGCAAAGTCCAAACCCGCCTGGTAGGGACTAATTTCCTCGGTCAGTTCATGGCCGTAAAGGGGCATGGCGGCTTCCAGCCGCAGCGTGTCGCGAGCACCCAAGCCCACCGCCACCGCGCCGGCCGTCTGTCCCGCCGCGAGAATGTGTTCCCATGTGCCGACTAACTCCGCGGCCGGGACGATCAATTCGACGCCGTCTTCGCCAGTGTAGCCGGTCCGGCTGACGAGCCCGCTGGTTTCGCCGATCCGCCCGTGGGCCGCCGAATAATATTTCATGGCGGTCAGTTCGACATTCACCAGGGGCTGCATCACTTTGAGCGCGGCCGGCCCTTGCACGGCGATCATGCCGTGCGAGAGGGTCAGGTCGGTCATCTTCACGCCATCTAACTGTGAAGAGTCGTCGAACTCAATCTTAGTATCCGTTAAATGCAAAAGGTTGGAGAGAAGAGTTGAGGTGGTTGGAACCCTCCACCGTTCACCCTCCACCGGCCCCTTCCTGAACGAGAGGGGAGTTTCGCCTGCGTCCGACCTCCGACCTCCGACCTCCGACCTCGCCATGATCCAATCGACGATCTTCAACCGATTGCCCGCGTTGACCACGAGCATGTAATACGGCGTGCCGTCCGGTTCGGCCAGGCGATAGACCAGCACGTCGTCGAGCACGCCGCCGGCGTCGTTGGTCATCAGGCTGTAGCGGATTCGTCCTTCCGCCAGATTGTCGACCCGCCGCGTGAGCAGCGAATCGAGAAACGGCATCGCGCCCGGTCCGTCGAACCTGAGCCGCCCCATGTGCGAGATGTCGAACAGCCCGACGGCGGTGCGCGTGGCCCGATGCTCGTCGACGATCGACCCGTACTGCACCGGCATCGACCACCCGCCGAACTCCACCATCCGCCCGCCGTGCGCGGCGTGCCAATCGTGCAATGGTGTATTCAACAGTTCGGCCGACATGGGCATACCTGCGGCGACGGGCCAGGAAAAGGATTATTGTAGCGGCGTGCCTAAGAGAAGGTTAGCCGCCGATTGCCGAGGCGATTTGCCGAGTTTTGAAAGCGTCCCCATAGCCCCGGGCTCCGCCCGGGGGGTTGCGCCACTCAACGGCAAACTCTGCGAGCCAGAACTCGGCAGACCAAAGAACCCACAAACTTGCCTCAGCCCAGAACAAGCGTCATACTACTTGCTGTCCGGCGAATCGTCCCATCCCAGCCGGCCAGGAGCCCCATCATGCAAGCTGACTCGAACGCGATCTTTGAAGCGGCGCTCAATTTGCCCGAGGACGAACGGCTGGCGCTCGTCTCCCGACTTCTGGAGACGGTCCCCGATGAGCCGGCGGGCCTGTCGCTGGACGATCCAAATTTGGTTGAAGAACTAAAACGCCGCTCGGCGGACACCGAGGGGAGCGTTCCTTGGAGCCAGTTGCGGGACAAGTTGTGAAACGTGGCCGAGATTCCTTTCCACCGGTTGGCGGCGAAAGAATTGTTGGCGGCAGCCGCTTGGTACGCCCAACGATCCGAACAGGCTCGGCAGCGATTTCGCCTCGCCATTGCCGGTGCCATTGATCGAATCCTCTCGAATCCCGAATCGCACGCCGTCATTGCCGATTCGTATCGCCATGCCCGCGTTCGGCGATTTCCCTACGTGCTGATCTTCGAGATCCGCAGTGATCGCACCATTCAAATCGTTGCTGTTGCGCACACGAGCCGTCGCCCCGGTTTTTGGCGGCGCAGAGTGTAACGTGGCGCGTTCCCTGAAATTGGTTCGGACACGCGACGTAGTCGTGAACACGCGATTTTAATTTGACACGTTGTTCCGCCCCGCAAAATACCGCCCCACCACCATCCCCCCCACCGCCACGCACCCACCCAACAGCGCCATCGCCATATCCTTCTGCGCGTCCCACATGTCTCCTTGCTGGCCGTTGTAGGAGTCGGCGTCTTGCGGCGAGACCACCATGGTCAGCCACCATTCTCCCAATTCGTACAGCAGGCTCATCGAAAGCACCATCGTAAGCGCGTAGAAAAACGCCGCCCGCCGCGGGACGCCAAGGTATCTGGTCGAAACTTCCCACGACGGCAATATCCACAGCGCCCCGAAGCAGAAGTGGACCAGCCGGTCGTAGTGATTCCGCGACCAGTGAAACCGCTCGGTGGGCCGAAAGCCCAGCAGGGTCTGGCACCAATCGTCGTACGGAACATTCGAATAGATGTACCGCGCCCCCAGCACGTGCAGCAGCAGAAACGCCACCAGGCAAGTGACCGCCGCATTGCTCAGCGGCCACCGTCGCGGCAGGATCGCCAACGCCAGAATGGCCAGCACCGTCGGCGTGTGCTGCAGCCACAACTCGTGGGGATACGCAGACCCGACGCAGCTAGCGCCGGTGGTGACGCACAACAGAAAAATTAAAAAAGCTTGATAACGGTTCACACCAGACCAATCGCGGTTCGAGCAAGCTTCACGCCAAATCCAACAGAACGGATGACTGACCGAAAGCATCATCCTGGATGATGGCCAGTGGCTGGGGGCTAATTCGCATAATTGACATAAACCGTGGGGAGCGCCGCTTTGAGCTTCGCAATGCCGGCGTCGGTAATCCCTTGCGTTTGCGAGATAAAAAGATGTTTGAGCGTTTTCAGTGTCGCCAGCTTTGTCAGCCCGGCATCAGACACGGCGGTGTTCTTAATCATCAACACCGCGACTTTCGGCGATTGCGCGAGCGCGGCCATGCCGGCATCGGTTATCTTGGTGTCGGCAAGCGACAGCGTGGTCAGTTCGGGCAGCTTGGCAAGATGGGCCATCCCCGCGTCTCCCACAGTCGTGTTATCCAGAACGAGCGTCGACAGGGCCGGCGCGCCGGAGAGCAGTTGCAGCCCGGCCGACGTGATCTTTGTCCCTTGCAGGTGCAAGACGTAGAGTCGGGGGAAGTTTTTGAGCGTGCCAAGGCCAGCGTCGGTGATCTGCGTGTTTTTGAGATAGAGGGCCGTAAGACGATTCAAGCTCGCCAGTTCGCTCAACCCTGCGTCGTCGGTCCGGGTGTCGTCGAGCGATAGGATGCTCATTTTAGTAAGCCCTTTGAGCGACCTCAGGGCAGTCCCTGTCAGTTTCGTCTTATTGAGGGACAGCGACTCCAGCCGCGTAAGATTCTTCAAAGCGTCGATGCCGGCGTCGGAGATGGGTGTATTGCCCAACGAGAGGTACTTAAGATTCGGCAGCTCACCAATCTCCTTCAGACCAGCGTCGTTGACTTTGGCTCCTCCGAGTACTAGGTCTTCCAGGCTCTTGAGTTCCTTCAGCCCTGCGCCGGTGACCGGCGTGTCTCGCAGCATCAGCTCTGTCAGATGCGTCAATCCATGCAACTGCTTCACGCCGGCATCGGTGATTTGCGTGTTGTTCAGGAGCAACTCTTGCAGGCTTTGTAGATGGCCCAGTTCGCCCAGTCCGGCATCCGTGATCTTGCTGTCGGACAAATCCAGCCTTGTCAGATTCTGGAAAGGTATGAGCAACTTCAGGTCCGCGTCGGTCACGGGCGATTTCAGGTGGACCGATACGATCTGCTGTCTGAGGCGATACGTCTCTCGCGAGATGGTGCCTCCCCGTTTTTCAATCTCCTTGACCGCCAAAGCTTCATCGGCGGGAGCCGCCGTCGGCGCGGTGGCAGCAGCGGCACTTTCATCTGCACAATCCGCTGCCGGAACGAACAGTCCGAACGAGACGAAAATGATCGGCAACCACATCCACTGCTTGGCCATAAAATGGTCTCCGCTGGAAAATGGAGCATCCTGCCAGCGCACACGCCAGCAGCACCGTGACGAGAAACCTGCTCCGCAAACCGCCAGGCATCATAATATCAATAAGTTTCTCGGAAATAACCTTGTTCTTGTGAGCATCTCCCCTTGCACGCCGACGCTAATGCCCCCTTTCGAGGCGTGCCTGAAATTGCCCCTGCCTGAAATTCCCGAGAAGGAGCGATTAGCGCTCGTATCCCGGCTGCTGGAAACCGTGCCGAACGAACCGGCTGGCCTGTCCCTGGACGGCCCCGGGCTTATCGAACAACTCCAACGGCGCACGACTGACACCGAAGGGAGCGTTCCTTGGAGCCGATTGCGGGACCAGTTATAACGCGTGGCCGAAATTCCTTGCCATCGGCTCGCGGGGGAGAAATTGCTCGCAACGTGCTAGCAATGCCGCTGCGCCACTTGAAGTGCGATGCCCTGATGATCGGCCTTGCATCGGCCAGGGCAGGCGGCTATTCTTCCGCCCCTTATCTGAAGTTCTCAGTCCAGTGTTTCAATCTGTCTGCCCCAACGGTTGCGCTGCCCTTGAGCGCGCGCGGCCGGATCGTGGAGGACCTTAGCTGTGCAGCAATTCATGCGAAACCGTTCGTGTCGCCTGGCGATAAATTTGTGGCTGCCTGT
>JAIOQB010000416.1 GCA_021413585.1 Planctomycetia bacterium | reverse complement strand
GCAGCTCATTCGCCTCACTTGGCGCCGGCTGGCTCCGTCGCCGGCAATTCGCGAATGAACAGGTTGCGGAACCGCATCTCGCTGCCGTGGGTTTGCAATTGCAGCGGCCCCTCGTGGAGCACCTGGCTCTTGCGGTCGAAGTAGTTGTCGAGCACGGCGTTGTCCACCACCAGCTTGTCGTTGAAGTGGACCGTGACGCGGTTGCCCTCCATGCGAATCTTCAGCGCGTTCCACTCGCCAATCGGCCGGTCCGCCTTCACCAGCGGCCAGCGGCCCGGGTTGTCGGCATTGTTGTTCCACAGCCCGCCCGAGCCCTTCGGCGCGCCGTTGGCCTTCTCGCGCGGATTGGCCGGATCCCAGATCTGCACCTGCGGATAGCCGCGCAGGTAAATGCCGCTGTCGCCGTTGGGGTGGACCATCTTCCAATCGAGCGTCAGCTCGAAGTTGCCATAATCCTTGTCGGCGGTCAGGAACACGCCATGGCCGTCGTTGACAATCTCGCCGTTCTCGACCCGCCAATGCTTTTTCATATCGGCATTCGTTCCGACGAGCATCTTGGCCCGCTCGTCGGATGTCATGTTCTTGAGCTTCAGCGGATCGAAGTGCCCCAGACCGTGCCAGCCGGTCAGATCGTGTCCGTTGAAGAGGGATACAAAACCGGCGGGGGGCTCTGGCGGACCGGTTGCGTCAGCAGCGGTTGCAATATCGGCTGACTTCAGCAGGGACAAAGTCAGCATCATTCCCGTAGCCAGTAAGCTAAATCGGCGAGCGGCAATGTATCGCGTCATCGAGTTTCCCTTGTCAATTTCTATGCGTGCGGATTCAAATACGATTTGGAGAATTATAGCCGGAACAGCGCGACTGGTGGGTAGGTGCCTGCAACCAAACCGTTTATCAATTTATCAAACCCGAATCACCACCTTCCCCACATGCTTCCCCGCCCGCAAGTATTCATACGCCCCCCGCGCATCGGCAAAGTCAAACACGCGATCGACGCACGGCTCAATCCGCCCCGCCTCCAGGGCCCGCACGAAGGCCTGCAATTCGGTAGCCGACTCCATGTACGTGCCGCGCACGGTGATCTGATGCATCATCAACTCAAAAGCGCTGATCGAGCATTCCATGCCGGCGAGCACGCCGATCAAACCCACGCGGGCACCGTAACCGCAGGCGGCGATCGATTTGCCCAACGTAGTGCCGCCGGCGGTCTCGACGACGATGTCTACGCCGCTGCCGCCCGTGATACGGCGCACCGTCTGGGGCCATTCAGGATCGCGGTAGTCGATCGTCTCCGTCACGCCAAACCGCTCGCGCACGAGCCGGGCCTTGTCTGGGCTCGACGTGCTGACGATCATCCGGGCATTGTAAAGCCGCGCCAGTTGAGCCGCGAAGATCGCCACGCCGCCGGTGCCGTGGGCCAGGATCCACTCGCCAGGGCGGACCCGGCCATGCGTGACCACCGCGGCCCAGGCGGTCAGGCCGGCCACGGTCAATGTTGACCCTTGCTCAAACGTCATCGCGTCCGGAATCTTCACCAGCGAATCGGCTGGATAGGCCACTTGCTCGGCCAGCACGCCGTCGACTCCCTGCCCGCCGACGAACGTCCGCGACCAGTCGCGTCGCAGGCTGCCTGCGGGCCAATGTCGAAACGGAGCGTTGACTACGCGGTCTCCCGGTTTGAGGCTGGTCACCCCCGCGCCGACCGCGGCGACCACGCCCGACATGTCGGAGCAGGCTACGATCGGCCGCTTCTGCACGCCGCCATAGCGACCATCGGCCACCAGCAGATCGCGAAAGTTGAGCGACACGGCCCTAACGTCAACCACCACCTCGCCCGCCGGCGGCAGCGGCGCGCTGCGTTCGCCGAGCAGCAGGCTCTCCGGTCCGGTGCCGTCCACGGTGTAACAACGCATCGCAAAACCTCCGTAGCGTGGGTGCTTGCACCCACGAGGTCAAGGAATGACGAATCCCGAAGCACGCTGGCGCTGCTGGCTAGAAAATGTCCGTTCTGCGCGATTCAATTCTACCGCCGTCCGGCCAGCAAGCCCAGCCGCGCAGCGGTTCCTCCGGCTGGGCTTGCTTGCATCGGCAACCTTGCATATTGTCCGCACGAAGCCAGTACTCAGTACTCAGTATTAAGTGCGCGGTACTTAGCAGTCGCTCATCTCCTACGAGGTATCCCGTGCCACAAGCTGCCCGAGGCATTGTGAGTCGCTGCGCCATAGTCATGGCGTTTGCCATTCTGCTCGCGATGTGCGGCGCGATGGCCAGTACGGCGGCCGCCGCCGAGCCGTTGCTCAATCCTGCGGCCGGAGAGCCTGCCTCTCCCATTCCAAAACCGGCCGCCGCCGAGGAGCGGTTTTTGTTCCTCACCAATGGTCAGGTGATGCGCGGGCGGATCGCGTTGGATGGAGATCGGTATGTGGTCACCAGCGAGCGAGCGGAAATCCGGATCGCCGCGCGCGACGTGGAGTACGTCTGCCGCACGATCAACGAAGGGTATCTGCTCAAGCGGGCGGGCGTGAATCAGACCAATGCACGCGACCACTTGCGGCTAGCGCAATGGTGCCTGACGCAAGGGTTGCTCGACGAAGCGGACGAAGAGCGGCGCCGCGCCGCGGAGATCGAACCCGGCCATCCTCGGCTAACGCTGCTCGAACGACAATTGAAGTTGGCCAGAGAACCCGTGGCGCCACAGCCGGCTCCTCCCAAGCTTGCGCAACCGCAGCGCGAGCCGAAGCTCGACGCTGCGATCCGCGGCCTGCCGGGACCGGCGGTCGAAGCGTTCTCGCAAACCGTGCAGCCGCTGCTGCTCAATAACTGCGCGACGGCCGGCTGTCACGGTCCCGCCACCAAGAGCGAGTTTCAACTGGTGCGGCTGGCGCGAGGGCAAACGCCCATTCGCCGCGTCACACAGCGGAACCTGGCGGCCGTGCTGACGTATCTCGACATGGAAGAACCGGACCAAAGCCGCATTCTGACCGCCGCCCGGCAAGCCCATGGCGGCGCCAGCGCGGCGACGTTCCCCCGCTCCGATCAAGCCGCCTACCGCCGCCTGGCGCAATGGGTTCGCCAGGTCAGCGCGCCGGCACCCAACGCGCCGCCCGAGACGGTCAACGCCCCGACAACGACGCTTTCACAATCGATTTCACCGTCTGGTTCTACTACGGCGGCACCTGCCGCGGCGAATCCCATTGCCGCTTCCCCGTCGCCAGCCAGCAAGGCGCTCCGCAATTTGCCAAACCGGCCCGCGAGCCATCAGCCCGTGAGCCATCAAATCGAAGACAAGCCTCGCAACTCACGCCTGATCGTCGATGAAGGATCCGCCACAGCCCGCGATCCGTTCGATCCGGAGTTGTTCAATCGCCGCTACCATGTGGCAAAGCCGGTGCCGGCCAGCGACGGTGGAATTGCCAAACCGCCCCAGCCCGACGAAGCCCCCTAGAACGCTAGACGTTACTTTTAGTTCACCAGCCCGACGCGCTAGCGAGGGGGCAGAACGGAAAGAGTTGCCCCCTCGCTTGCGCTTCGGGCTAGTGACCGATTTCGTAGGCCGGACTGGATAGTACTTCAGCCCCCGGGCAGAGCCCGGAGCTATGCACGAACTGGGGCTTCACTCCACTGCGCTACGTTCAGCCCCAGGCACTCGATCATTAGGCTCTAATCCCTCCAGTCTCAACTCCCCCGCCGCGTGCGCCGCTAGAAACTGCCGATTGCTGTCGAGCAGTTCCTCGTACGCCAACACCGCCGCCGGCTCCAGCCACATCGCTTCGGCCACTTCCGTCGGATTCGGCTGCACGATGGCGTCGGCGGGCAACTCGGCTTGCCACCAAGCTATCTCCACGTTCCAGCGAGTCGTGCAGTGCCACACACGGGCCAGTGGGCGAACGTCGATGCCCAGTTCTTCGCGCAGCTCTCGCACCAGGGTCTCCGCTTCGGTCTCACCCGGCTCAATGCCGCCGCCGGGAAAGCAGATCGCGCCGGGGGCGATGACGCTTTGCGAGCGGCGAATGACCAGCAGTCGCCGTTCGCGCACCACCACCGCCGCCACGCCGCGCCGCGGAGGCGGCACCGTGTTGCTGCGCTCTTTCGGTGTTTCATTCATGGTGAACTGCTGTGATCTGCTCGTGACGCGGAACGTCTGCTGGACGCTGGTCGTCCAACGGGAGGTGTCGTCGAATCCTTGGAATCGTGTTTCCCCGCCTCCCCTCGTGCGGGAAACCGTGTTTTTCCGGGCCAATTGCGCCGACCGATAGGGTTGCGCCGGCGCCGGCCAATGGACCGGCGCGCCAGGATATGCCATATTTAAAGATGGATTCTCTTCAACAGCCAAGCAGTATTCAACCACCGAACCGACGTTCCGCCATCGTACCGGCGGGCGCCGTCGTTGTGCCGGCCCAATTTGAATGGGCCATCGAACTATTGGGCAGCGAAGCCATGAACAATGAAACCATGAACACTGACAATACAACCTCCGTCATTCAAAAGTCTTCTGCCCCGGGCATGCTGGCCCTGCTAGTGACGGGCGTGTTGCTTTCGGCAGTGGTCGGCTGCAACAAGGGTCAAAATCCCGCCGCCACAGCAAACCCGGCAGCGAACCCCTCCACACCGCCAGCCGACTCCAGCGCCGGATCAAAGGAGGCGCCCGCTCCATTGACTCCAGCGGGCAGCGACATGGTCGCCCGCACCGAGCCCGCTGGAACGAATGCCGCCGGAACCAACGCCGCTGGAACCAACAACGGCGGAGCGAATAATAGCGGTACGAATGCCGGCGGCGCGAACAACGGGGGCGCTAACGCGGCTGGCTCGACCAATGCGGCCGGCGTCACCCCCTCGCTGCCGCTAGCTCGTGAGCCAATCTACGTCGAAACCAAAGCAATCACCGATAAGTTCCCCGACGGCAAGGTGAAGCGCGAGCGGCAAGTGAAAGTTTATGCCGGCGCCCCGGACCGTTACGATGGCGACTTCAAGGAGTGGTACCCCAACGGGCAGATATGGAAGCAGGGGACATACAAGGATGGCCGCCGCGACGGGGTTTGGAAGTTTTGGGAGGCTGACGGCAAGCCAGCCAAGGCGGGGGCTTATAAAAACGGCAAGATCGACGGCACTTGGCTCTACTATCATCCCGACGGCACGCTGTGGCGCGAGGAGAATTGGGCCGCGGGCCAGCGGGACGGCGTTTGGAAGTATTATGACGAAACCGGAAAGCGGCTGACCAAGCAGCAGCAGTATAAAGGAAACCTGTGGGACGGCACCTGGACCACTTGGTATCCCGACGGCAAGAAGGCGTCCGAAGAGCATTATCTAGATGGGCGCCGGCACGGCTCGCAAGCGTCGTGGTATGAGAATGGCAAACAGCGCGTCAGCGTCGAGTTTCGCAACGGCAAGCAACATGGCAAGATGACCGCCTGGGACGCCGAAGGCCGTAAAGCCTACGAAAAGACATTCCGCGACGGCGAATCGATCGACTGACCGCAGAGTTCATCGACTGACCGCAGAGTTCTTTGACGCGTTTGGCCCAGCGGGCTGACCGGGCGGCATTGACGCCAGAGGGCCCTGCAAGACAATAGGCTGACACGACGATTTGCTCACCTTCGCCAGCGATGCAGCATTCCCGCGCAGAACTTTCCCGCACGCCCATTTTCCCCACCCATAATGCGAAGCTTCCCGCCCGGTTCGGCAGACGTTGACACCGCGCCAAGAAGCATTTCGTCAGCAGTACCTACTTCGTCACCAGAAAGCGCCAGGCCACTTTAATGTCTCAAGTACCCACTCCACCCGAGGGCGCCGGCAAGCCCGCCGGGGGCCCTGTTTCCTCCTGGCCACGCATCAGCGGCGGGACCATCATCCTGCTGGTCTTGCTGGTGGTTTCGGTGGCGATGATTTTCTTCTCCAACCAGCAGAAGCCGCAGTCGGATATTTCGTTCGGCTTCTTGATGAAGCAACTGGGCAGCAGCGAAGCCGAGTCAAACGTCGCCGAGGTGACGTTCGAGGGGCAACAGCTTTACGGCAAGTTCAAGCGACAACCGTTGAAGCCCGTCAATCCGGATAAAGCAGACAAGGCAGACAAGGCCGAAAAAGACAAACAGGCCGCGGCCGCCAAAACCGCTCCGGCCACCGAAGGCAAAGACCCGACGAATCCGGCAGGGCTCCCCAAGTTGCTGCCGGTGGGGGAGAAACCGTCCGGTTCCACGGCGAACGATTACTATGCGCTCGACTTCTCCGTCTTCCTGCCCCCCACCGTGGATAAGGACTTCACTGATCTGCTGGTGAAGCGTGGCGTCGAGATCGTCTCCCGCCGGCCGCAGGACAACACGGCCCTGCTAGTGACGTTCCTGTATCTGGTGGTGCCGCTGCTGATGTTCGCCGGCGTGTGGTACATGTTCCGCCGCGCCCGCGACCAGGTGATGGGTGGTGGCCTGCTCTCCGGTTTTATCAAGAGCCCCGCCCAGCGCTACGAAGCCAACCTGCAGCGGATCACGTTTGACGACGTGGCGGGGCTGGAAGAGGCCAAGAGCGACTTGCAGGAAATTGTCGAGTATTTGAAGAACCCCAAAAAGTTTGAACGGCTCGGCGGCCGTGTTCCCAAGGGGGTGCTGCTGGTGGGTCCTCCCGGAACTGGCAAGACGCTGCTCGCCCGTGCGGTGGCGGGCGAGGCGGGCGTGCCGTTCTTCTCGATCAATGGCTCTGAGTTCATCCAGATGTTCGTTGGCGTCGGCGCAGGGCGTGTCCGCGACATGTTCAAGACCGCCAAGGACGCTTCGCCGGCGATTCTGTTCATCGACGAAATCGACGCCGTCGGCCGGCACCGCGGCGCGGGTCTCGGCGGCGGCAATGACGAGCGGGAGCAGACGCTCAATCAAATCCTGAGCGAGATGGACGGCTTCCAGCGGAACGAATCCGTAATCGTGCTGGCCGCCACCAATCGGCCCGACGTACTCGACCCGGCGCTGCTGCGTCCGGGCCGGTTTGACCGGCATGTGACGGTGGACCGCCCGTCGCAAAAAGGTCGCGCCGCGATCTTCCGCGTCCACACCCGCAACATCCCGCTGGCGGACGACGTCGACCTCGATCGGCTGGCGTCCGGCTCGGTGGGGCTGACCGGCGCGGACATTCGCAATCTGGTCAACGAAGCAACTTTGTGGGCCACACGGCACGGCAAAGACCGGGTAGAAAACGTCGACTTCGAGTATGCCCGCGATAAGATTCTGATGGGGGCCAAGCGCGAAGAAGTCCTCTCCGACAAAGAAAAGAAGATGACGGCCTATCACGAGGCGGGGCATGCGCTGATCGCCTGGATGTTGCCCGGCACAGATCGCGTTCACAAAGTGACAATCATCCCCCGCGGCCGGGCGCTGGGCGTAACGCAATTGCTCCCCGACGAAGACCGGATGAACATCAGCGAGAGCGATCTCAGCTCGCGGCTGGCGTTTATCCTGGGGGGACGGGCGGCGGAAAAACTGATCTTCCACGAGTTGACCGCCGGGGCGGAAAACGACCTGACGCAGGCTACGAAGCTGGCCCGGCGGATGGTGGCCCACTGGGGCATGAGCGAACGCCTAGGGCCGGTCGCCTATCACATCAGCGAGGAACATCCGTTCCTGGGCCGCGAGCTACACCAGCAGCGCGAGTTCAGCGAGCACACGGCGCAACTGATCGATGAAGAGGTGGCCCGCCTGCTGCACGGCGCGGCGGATCGGGCCGTCGCCATGTTGGAAAAGCATCGCGACTTGCTCGACAAGCTGGCCACAGCGCTGATCGAGCGCGAAGTGCTGGATGATCGGGAGATCGAGCAATTGATCGGCCCCTCGGCCAATCCCCGCTCCAACCGCAACGGCGCCGTCACGATTGCCGACGCCAAAGTGCCGGTTTTGACGCCGGAGACGCAGGCCAAGTCCGGGACAGAGTGAGCCGCAAGGCGCTAGCCGCGGGTTCCGAGTACGGGCCGCCAACTGAGACCGGTGGGCCATGTCCTTCGGGGGACCGGCGGCCCTGCGCCGAACCGCTCCCGCATTACAGGTACCGCCCGGCAGGCGGAACCTACTCGCCGCCGAGTGGCCAAAAACGGCGATTGAAATTCTCGCGCGACTGAGGTAGTAATGTGTTCAGTATCAGACTGAGGCGTCGCGCCTCGTGGCGCGCGTGATTGGGGGATAGAACCGGTGCGCACGCTCACGCGGCAGCAGGTCGCTGCGGCGGCCGAAGGGACAAAGGTGCTCGGATGCATACGAACAAAAAATCGCCCGCGATCGCCTTTTTGCATTGCACCCAGTCGTCGTGCGCACCGAGCAACGCCAATCAACGAAACGAGTTACATCGCAGAGCGGGCAGACGCAGCACTCGTCGTTGATGCAAAAGCACGCAAAGAATGCAAAAAAACGCAAGGAATCGCCATGGAAACGCAAAACAATGCTCTGAAAAGGCCAACGATTTGCAACGATTCGCCAGGGTGCGAGTGGCCGGGCGCACCGTTGATTTAAATGGTGTTGATTTAATTGGTGTTGATTTAATTAGTAGCGTGGGTGCTTGCACCCACGAAAATCAGAGGCTCGCGGGTGCAAGCACTCACGCTACGGCACTAGCACATGCTAAATGTTGTTGCGCGTCGGGCTAGTGAAAAACGACCTACGCCGCGGCC
>JAIOQB010000415.1 GCA_021413585.1 Planctomycetia bacterium | reverse complement strand
CTCACGCATCCGCCCGCCTGGGTCCGCACCCATCGGCGAGTCCGCCGCTGGGTCCAAGCCAAGCTGGCCTTAACAGCCCTTCGATGCACCTTGAAAAACTAGACTTACGTCGAGTCACGAAAAAAGCTGTTGCGCTTCGGGCTAGTGACTGTTCGGGAATACGCACCCTTTCTAGCTAGTCAATCCGTTTATTCTCCACCTCCAGCCGCTACGGACAGCGATGCCTTATCTCGTCGGCATGGATGAAGCCGGGTATGGGCCCAATCTGGGGCCGCTGGTTGTCTCGGCCAGCGTGTGGTGGATCAGCGACGGCGACGATCGCGATCCCTACGAGCTGCTGGCCGACGCCGTGACGCGTGGGCACGACGCGGCCGGGCCCAGGCGAAACGCACGCTGTGCGAAGGACGATCGGCTGGTGATCGCCGACTCGAAGCAGGTCTACAAATCGGGAGACTCCGCGGCGGGCTTGGGGGCGCTGGAGCATGGCGTGCTCTCGGTGTTAGAGCTGCTCGCCCATTCGCCGCGAGCCTGGAGCGCAGTGTGGCAGTCGCTGGCTGGCGACGGCGGCGCCCATCGGCAGGCGGAGCCGTGGTACGCGGAATTCGATCGTCCGCTGCCGCTCTCTGGCAACGCCGAACCGATCGCCATGTCCGCCGCGCGACTGCGCACCGCGGCCGAGGCGTGCGGCGCACGCTGCTGCGCCCTACGCAGCCGGGCCGTGTTTCCCGACGAGTTCAATGCCCTGTGCGATCAGCACGGCAGCAAGGGGATCGCTTTGACGCGCGTCACGCTGCAACTGCTGGCGGAAGTGCTGGTGCCGCTGAGCGATCAGCGCGTGCAAGTGGTGTGCGACAAGCACGGGGGCCGCAACTTCTACGCGGCGCAGTTGATGGAGTTTGTGACTGCGGACCTGGTGGAAACGGTGATCGAGTCCTCCGCGCGAAGTGTGTATCGTTTCGGCCCCGCCGCGTCCAGGATCGAAGTCTCCTTTCGCGTCGGCGGCGAAGAATCGCTTCCGGTGGCGCTGGCCTCGATGACGGCCAAGTACCTGCGCGAGCTGGCGATGCTCTCGTTCAACGAATTCTGGTGTGCCCGCGTGCCAGGTTTACGCCCCACCGCCGGCTACCCCGGCGACGCGAGGCGGTTTAAAGACTCGATCGCCACGGCGCAGGCGGAGCTGGCGATTGAGGACCGACGGCTGTGGCGCAATCGGTGAATTGCTCGCGTTTCTAGAAAAAGGGTTGAACCACAGAGGCACAGAGGACACAGAGAAGCAGCACGTAGGTCAGGCCTCTGGCCTGACAACTTTAGTCGAGTAGGGTGGGTCGCAGACCCACCAAGCGATTCGGCGCGGCACAATGTGGTGGGTCTGCGACCCACCCTACAAAAGCTGAGACTTGGATTGCGGGGTGAGCAATGATGCGACCTAGTAAAACAACATTTGCCGCCATGGTCGCGGTCGCAATATTTTTTTCGTCCTGCCAGCGAGCAAAAGTCCCCGAATCCTTCTCCGACGCGATACGGCGGGCCGACAAGGTGACGCTCTACGAAGGGCTGCCGCATCCGCAGTTCGAGCGCGAATTGCTGGCGGAGGAGCGCCGCACGAAGCCCGTGCAGGAGTTGAGCGGTTATCCTTTCTATCGGGAGCAGCTCGCATTGAGCGGCGAGGATGCTACCCGACTATCGAACCTGTTGAGAGACTCGGCCGCGTACAGACCACCCACGGATGCCGTGAAGGCATGCGCTGAGTTTCACCCGGATTATGCGGTGGAGTGGTCGGTGGGTGCGGAGCGCTATCGGGCATTGATCTGCTTCGGCTGCTCGGAAGTCGTGTTGTTCGGTCCGGGGGTTGAGGTCCAAAACGACCTGGAAAATGCAGCGATCGAAAAGCTTCAGGGAGTATTGAAGAACTACCGGAAGAATCGCCCGGCGGTGAAGAAACCATCGGCAAGCAGCCCGTAGGTCAGGCCTTTGGCCTGACACCTTTGCACTTTGATTTAGGCAAATGTCAGGCCAGAGGCCTGACCTACAAAGCTGCCTGCTGGCGAAGGGAGCGCTACGTGAAGCTCGATAGCTCCAGCGCATCACTCTCCCAGTCACCCTGGGCGAAGCATTGGATCGGGCCGTTGGCCTTCGTGCCGTTTGCCATCCTGTTTGTCATTCACCGTCGGCTGGGTTTGTCCGACGCCCTGCTCGCGGCTCCTGCTCCGGGTCAACCGTTTTGGCCCGTTTACAACCTGGTCATGGGAATCCTTCTTTACGCTGGACTACTCGTATATCTGGCACACACGTTTTGGATGGCGGATCAAGGCTGGTTTTGGGTGGTCCTGAAATGCGCCGCATTTGTTGTTTGCTGGACAGTGTTGAGATATTTTATGTGAGGCAAATCGAACGACGACCACTCTATGTGACTCCTAGCTGACCGCCCGCCGCCCCGGCCAATTGGGGGGATGCTCACCAGGCAGGTGTCCCGGATCGTCTCGGATGTCGATCGTCAAATCTAGGGCAGGCGGTGCGGCCATTTTTTGCTCGTGAGTGCTTTTCCGTGTGCCCGGCGACTGAATCACTCGATTATCTCGGTTTATAAAGTCGATCCTCACGACATGCCTTAAATCGACCCATGGGGCACGTACTTTCCCGGAAACGGCCATGGAACAATTCTATTACCGCCACTATCGCGAACTCACCTCGTGGCCGGCTGTCGGCATCTACGTTGCTCTTGGGGCTCTGCTGCTCTGGCAAATGATGAAACCGCGGCGACGAGGACCGGGCCGGTAGGGCATTACTCCGTTGGTGTTTGAATCGTCGCCATGTTTTGCACTGCGATAGCCCAGGACTTTCGGACAGCGGCGGGGCTTCTTGTTCTCACCGCCGCTCGATTGCCGTCCGCCCACGACTTCGGCACCACTGGTTTGATGACCTTCCTCAACGATGGACCGAAATTCGGTAATAGGGGCTGATTCAAGGGGCCAGGCCCACGTGGTGACAGGCCCGAATTTTCAACGAGGCCTATCAACCAGCGGTCCTTCGGCGCTGGCTTGCCGAGTCGAAGGATTGCCAGGGTTATTTCGCCGCGGGCACATCACTCTTCTTGGCGTTTGGGCTCGCGTGCGGCTTGTGTAGCGCCTGCGTGGCGTCTTTGAGATCCTGGCGGGCCTGCTTGAGCTTGTCCGCTGCTTCGCTGACGTGTGTATCCTGCTTCACCACGTCCTGCCGCAACGTCTCGAGGTTTTGACGCGCCGCGGTCAGGTCCGATTTTGTCTGCGCGACCGTAGCATTATCGGCGAGCATCTTCTTTTGCAATTCTCGCGCCATCTCGGCATCCGCTTCGGTTGACGCAGCCTTGGGGTCGGCGGCCATGTACTCCGCTGAAGTCTTGACTCCAGCAACGGCCTTGTCGTGGGCCGTGCGAGCCGCTTCAAATTCCGCCTTGGCTTTGACCAGCGGCGAATCAGCCGGCTGCGAATCCTCGGCCTCTTTCACCGCGCTGTCGTAAGCCTTCTTCGCGGACTTGACGGCGTCTCGCGCGGTGGCCAACTCCTGGCTTGAGTTCTTCGCCTCGGCCTGTTGGTTCTTGCGATCCGACTCCTGTTGTTGCTTTTGTTGTTGCAATTGCTGCTGCGATTGCCTTTGCTGTAACTGTTGCTGTTGGATCAAGCGGTTTTGCTGTTGCTGCTGCTGAAGTTGTTGTTGCGTGGGTTGCTTCTTCCTTTGCACGGCGGCCAACGCCGGATCTGATAGCCAAAATGTCGCCGCCATCGTTGTAAGAACTGCGGTCGCCAATCGCGTTTCGAGTCGCATCATGTTCCACTCCTCGCTCCGACAGGGGTTTGTCTTTCGTCACCTAATTCGACCGGGTTGGCCACCCCACGCCAGACGCATTTTATCCGGTGCTGGGTAAAACGCAAAATACCACTGGTCAAAAGTGTCGGGTTCTCCCGCCGCGGCAAGAGTCGCGGTTTTCAACGGGATAGCGTGGTGAACTTGGCCCAGGCGAATTGAGCCCCACAGTCATCTGACGAGCGACGGCCATCTGACGAACTACGGCCGTTGGCATTCGAAGCCACGACGGACCTGTCGCTGGTCGATCCGGTCTGGCTGGGCTGTTTCGTCCCGCTGCCCCCACTTGTCGTCCGACTGCGTCCTCGTGACTACCATTGGATGGGACGCATCGGAAAACCACCGCATTACGGTCCTCGGACGGCCTGCCGCGATCCCATCCCCTCTTGGCGAACCCCGGTCCCGAGAATTCTCCTGAACAGGGGTTTCCGAACGGCCCGCCAAACGAACGAATTGTTAGGCGGTGCGAAAAATTCCCGCAGCCACCGAAAGCCGTTGATGCGAGATCAGCTCCGCGGAGTTGGCGCACTCTTGGAACTTGCGGGGCTGGCCGGCACAGGCGCCACACCACCCAAGCCGAGAAAAGTTCGCGGGGCGTCCGGCGGCAAGCCCAACTCTTGCCGCCGCTCCTGCACCAGCCGGCGAAATTCGGCGCGTAAGGCGCGGTATTTAGGTGTCGTTGAGTCGAGTCGCTGACGGGCTCTTTGTTTCCGCTCGTCCGGGGACAGGGTAGCCCAACTGCCACGCGGTGGGCCAGTCCCGCTGCGGTCGCTGCCCGACGTGCCTACGTCAGCCGTGCCCTGGCTGGCCGCGCTGCTGGATCCAACGTGAGGCCGCCCTTCATCGTTCTCAATGCAGGCATCAATGTAGGCGATTCGTTCGGCACCTTCTGGTAGCGCGAAAAACTCACTCAGTCTTTTTTCCTCCTGCCGCCGCACCTGAACGATAAACATCTGGCGCATCTCATATTGGGCCTGCTGTCGTTCGGCTTCGGAAAGGGTCTTCATCTTTTCTTGCAGCGCGATGTAAGTTGCCTGTCGCCGAACTGGTTCTGGCTGCTGGTCGGAGTCGGCGAACATCGCTTGCAGGCTTTCGGCCTGCAACTTGCGAACCTCGGCCAAGCGAGGATCAACGCGAAAATGCCCATAGAAGCACGCCAGAGCCACCGTGGCGACAAGGAGCGTGGCCGCGGCAAGCCACCATTTTTGCGAGGCGGCGGTCGAACGCCGATCTATAGCATGCAATGACCGTGTCATTAGAACTGCTCCAGACCGCCATCAGAATGCAGCAGATTGCGCGATCTCTCGCATTGGACGGAGCCCAATTCGACCGTGGCCGGATAACGGGCTGCCGGCCCCTTCGTCGTCGGCCACGGATTAACGCCGGCCGTCATTTGTTGCCAATCATTGGTTGTCAATCGGTGGCTTGGAATGCAACCGGGCAAACTGCCAGCGTCCCAACCGGGGCGTGCAGACCGCTGCTTGCAGCACAGCAAAAGCTCGGCCGGGACTTACCGGCCGAGCTTTCTGTGTCAACTATCTGCCAAGTGTCTGGTAAAGCGGTACATGTTCCGGCCGCAGTACACAAACGATCTTTAGCAAGTCGTTACCGCCGCCAGTTCGGCCCACGGCGATCAGTCGTCGTCCCCCAGACCGGGCGTTTCGGCGCTGAGTTTCGTTGCGATGCCTGTCGAAACAACAACCCGGGCTTCCACTTCGTCACCCACTGCGAGCAGCGACAAGTCCGTCACCACGACTCCATCTAACTTGACCTTGGTCGTTGTCGCAATGTTCACGACCACGTCACCGGCGTTATGCTCACGAGTGATGGTCACGGTGCCCGTGCCGTCCGGGACGTTATTCACGTCAACATTTACTACCACAGCGGAGATCACGCCTTCATACTCTTTCGTCGGAGTCTCGGCTCGGAGTTTTGTCGCAATGCCGGTGGTGTTATCGACTCGTGCTTCCGCTTTATCCCCCACTGGGAACAGAGGCAGGTCAGTCACTGCAACACCGTCCAACCTGAGACTCGTCGTTCCGTCGACGTTCACTATGACGTCACCACTTTTCGTAGTGATCGTAACGGTGCCGACCCCCGGATTGTTGGCTGGGTCGGGCACGTTCACGCTGGCGATCACGCCATGATACTCCGTGCTGTTTTTCTGACCCTTTCCATGCTCTTCCCCACTCCCCGATTGCACCATCAACGCCATTGCCGCCACGGCAAACAGACCGAACCGATACCATTTCTTCATCATCTGAGTTCCCTCTGGAAAAAAAGTCATTGAGCCGGCCGTTGGCGAGACGAACTGGCCCGGCGAGGGGTTCAAGACTGAACACCCTGGAGATCGCCGGAATTGAGATGCGCTCCGCCTGACCTACAACTCTCCCCTGACTTGCACTCTCCCCTGACCCGGCAGTGCGCGCTTACTTGCTAGGCAAGCGACACACTCCAGAGAAAATCTATATCAGTGCGAAACACTCACGTCAATGGTTTATCAGTGAAAGCTGCTTGTTGATCAGTCTTGGCGGAAAAGAACGCTATGCGTAAGGGCAGCATGGTGAGTGATAAACAAATCCCGCTCACTCTTACTTTGCACAACGTGCGGAATCGCACGCTTTTTCTGGCTTCTAGGGTGAGGGGCGGAGCCGCCCACGATTCGGCACCCCGGCTGGGGGGGCGCGCGGTCGCCGGCCTCCATTTATCAGGTTGGCTACGTCATCAGGGCGTCCGCCTGTCCGGCCTCAAATCGGCTCGACCGGGCGCCATTCCAGGCTGGGACACGTTACAAGCGGAATGCGCAAGAAACGCCACTCCAATCGAGGAATTATCGTTGCGCCAACTGGAACGTCACCCGCCCGTTTGCTAACGTGAAGCGAGTAGTGCCGCCCAGTGGGTATCTGTGCGGAATCGATTCGAGCAAGGTCCGCTTAGGGGGAGGAAGTGATATGCGGTGGCGACTATCGCGGTGTGGTTTGGCCGTGGCTTGTGTGGCGATTGTCTCCCTGGGCGTCGGCCTCCTCTGGGCGGGTGAGAAATACGGGCACATCGAAGATCAAATGGAAAAGGTTCACAAGGGAAAGCGCTCCCCATTGAAACAAACACAGGAGCAACTTGCGAAGGAATCGCCGACCTGGGACGTCGTCGACAAGCAATTGCCCGCCTTTAAAGCAATGAGCCAGGCGCTAAAGGATTCCAAGAATTCGGCAATTACGGATGCCGCCGACGGCTACACCACGGCCATCGACGATTTAGTCGCGGCCGTCAAAAAGCAGGACGTAACCGCTGCCCGCACCGCTTTGAAGAACCTGACCAATTCCTGCGCCGACTGCCACTACAAAGGTGGCCCTGGCGGGAAGCTTGAACACTCAGGAGAAGGCGGTCATCACGAGCACGAACACCACGGCCGCCATCACGACGATTGATCGGGGAGTCCGGGTGCCAGGGCGTTGCGGATTGGCGATACTCTGTAGGCCTGTAGATCAGGCCTCTGGCCTGACGATTGCTATCAACTGTTTTCATACGTGTTAGGCCAGCGGCCCGACGTACGAAGCTTTCTTGCTTAACGGGCTGGTGGTAGAATACTCCAACAGTTTCAGCACGGGATCAATCGCCATGTCAACGGATATCCCCCGAGACCTGAAAGAGTTTCATCACTTTCTCGGCGAGAAGCTTAGCCACGGCGGCGGCAATCTATCCCCGGAGGAAGCGCTCGACGAATGGCGCGTCTTGAATCCGGCGCCCGAGGAACTGGCGGAGAGCGTGACGGCCATTCGACGCGCGCTGGCCGAGATGCGCGCCGGCGACCGCGGCCGCGCGGCGGAATCGGTTGTGGCGGAGATTCGCCAGCGACTTCAGCGATCGTCGCAGTCATGAGCTTCAAAGTCGTGCGGCTCAGTTGGGCAGAAGTCGAGTTGGCCTCGATTGCCGGATGGATCCGCCGAGCGGAAGAGTGATCAACGCCTCGCAACACCTTATCTAACAATAGGTTGCGGCTCGCCCAGAGGCGCAGGCGACGAATTGATGCCGTCATGGCATATCGCTAGAATGGCGGAGTCTCATCACCTCTTTAGAGGGGCTAACATGCCTATTCGACGCGATGGCTCAGTGACGACTGGAACTCGTGCCAATCTTATCGCCGGTCTTAGGTCCGCGGCGATGTCCCAAGCGGCTGTTGATTCGATCCTGGATCAAGCTGGGCGATTCACGGAAAACATTGCCGATATATACGAATCGGAGATTGCTGCGGGGGAAGTTGGAGCCGATGGAACCGGGCAAGCGTCAGAGGAACCTATCTTAGGGCCGCGTTCTCCGACGTCCTTGCTCTATGGGCGCGTCCAAAGCGGTAAAACTGCTGCCATGGTTCTGACGGCAGCACTCGCCTTCGACAACGGCTTTCGAATCGTAATGGTACTTACCGCCGACAACATCGAGCTCGTTCGTCAAACCGCCGATCGCTTCAGAGACCTCGATGGCCCCCGGGTTTTATCAACGGTAGAACTGACGGAATGGGACGCTGCGGAAGAGGAGCTAGTTGACGATGTCGCTAGAAGTGGGCTAGTTTTCGTTTGTGCAAAAAACTGGGTTCGTCTTCCACAAGTGCTGAGATTCTTACAGCGGATCAATGCGGCTGCTTATCCGAGCATTATCTTCGACGACGAGGCAGACGCCGCGACGCCGGACACAACGTTGCTGGCAAGAACGTCCGGCAAGGCCAATGCCCCTGCGTACCCTAGTACGATAAATCGCCGCGTCGTCGAGAACACACGTCCCGGAGAGGAGGGGGAGTCAGCGCAGGAGATACTAACCCATAGCATGTTCGTTCAGGTCACTGCCACACCATTCGTTCTTATCCTGCAGCGCCCTTCTTCACCTCTTCACCCGACAGCTACCTTCCTGCTGGAGCCGGGGGCGGGATACTGCGGCGGGGAACGCTTCTTTGGTGATTTCGATCCCGATGCAGATATACCACCCCTACCCCAGCCGCCACTAGTTTTGGTTCCGGACCGCGAATACTCGTTGTTGAACCGTCGACCAGTTCCAGCTGCGCTCGCTACCTCGATTGAGTTCTTGCTGGTGGCCGCGGCAGCTCTAGAGCGGTCGGGGCGACCTTGGCCAAGGGGCGGTTATAAGCATTTATCTCACACCAGTCCAAGGGTAGCTCAGCATAACACAATCGCGGACCATATTGAGCGTCACCTAGGAACATTAAGGACAGAGTTGCGGGATGACCCTAATGCGGCCCTAGCACGGTTTGGCACTGCCTACGCGGAACTCCAGCGAGCTTTACCCTCTGCTCAACCGCTTGTCTCGTTGATTCCGACAATAACGGCATCGGCCCGTCAAGCACAAGTTTTCAGAATTAATGCGGGAACCGATAGCCCGGCGTATGGTCCCCGAGTGAATTTTCTTGTCGGCGGAAACATTCTTGGTCGTGGACTCACAATCGATGACTTGCTCGTGACATATTACTTGCGCCAAGCACAAGTGTCACAGATGGACACGGTGCTGCAACATGCCAGAATGTATGGCTATCGCGAAGCCCTCATGCCGTACACGCGCGTTTACCTACCACGACAGCTCGCCATCCTTTTCAAAGAAATCCACGAGTCTGAGCAAGCACTGCGAGAAATCTACCAGCGACGGCAGGGGGGAGAAAATGTGCCAATTCGAATCGCGCCAAGATCCCGCGCAACTCGGCCGGGCGCATTGGAGGGCAATGAAAGGTTATACGCGGGGAATCTTGGCCAAATTGCACCGCACTACATGATCAGAGATCCCGACACGGTTAGCGAGATTTGCAGGCTCTTGGGGACTGCACGTGTGCCACTGGATGCGCCGCGGGACCAACGTGCGACCCGCGTAGCCCTAAATGTTATTCGTTTGCTCGTAACCCAGTTGAAATCTAGTCCGGAAGATGCGGGTCGATGGTCAGCCGAGGCCGTACTGGGTTTGATCGATGTGTATGAGGAGGAATATAACGGCGAGGGAACAGTCTATGTCCGTGCTTTTGACGAAGAACCCAACGAGGAACGAACTCGAGGTCGTCTGTCGGGACCGGAAATTGATATCGTTAGACTGGCTTCGCCGAATGTTCCGGCCCTCGTTCTGCTCTGCTGGCCGTCCACAGATCCAATTCTCTGGTATCCGACGTTGGTTGTACCACGGGACATGCCTACCTACATTGTTTGCCCATCTTAGGCGATTTGCGAAGCCGCGCGGTCTTATCGATTTTCTTGAGATGGGCGAATATCGATCGACCAATCGCAGCGCCCAGCTTTACTGGGACGGCATTTCCGATCAAACGACCCAGATTCTGAAATGAGAGCGCGTCACCTCGACGTGCGAATCGGTAGCGCCTCGGAAAGGTTTGAAGGATGGCTCCTTCGCGTAACGAGAGTGCTCGATTCTGCTTAGGATGTCCAAACCGGCCGGTCCCAAATTTGAAGAACTGAGTCGTGATGGTTGGGCTTGGTTCGGACCATTTCATTCGCCCATAAACGGACCGGAAGCTTCGCCCTGCTTTCTTCAGATGGCAACGTGCGACGATCGAGTCGTCCCAGTCGCGCCATGTGCCGCCGGGTTTAGATGCCCGGATTCTCTTCAGGTTGATTGGAGACAAATCGGCGGAACGATGTAGCCGATCTCGTTTTGAGGCTTCCCCGGCCTTAATTCGCTCCAAGCCTCCGATTGCGTCGCGAACGGTCTTTGTTGTCGCCCTTCCCCTTTGTAACTTGATTTCGCCGTGAAGCGACGCCAATACGACCAAACGCCGCCGCGTTTGAGGAACGCCGAAGTCGGCGCAACGAACCCGATGCACGCTCACGTCGTAACCAGCCTTACGAAGCGTCTTAAGGAATCGCCTGCAGATTGGTTGGCTCGCGAGTTCAATTACATTTTCCATGCTTATGACGTCAGGCTTGATCTCCGCGATCAGTTTGCCAAACGTGTCCAGCAACGACCAACGATCGTCCCGCTTTTGGCTCAAGCCATGACTGTACGAAGAAAACGGCTGGCAGGGAGCACAGCCAACAAGAACACGGTAATCAGCTGGTCCAAATAACTTTCGGAGAGAGGCTGCCGTCAGAGTTGTGATATCTTGTGGCACGAATTCAGCGTCGTTATTTGCTTCGTATGCATACTGGCAGGAGCGGTCAACGTCAACGCCCGCCGAAATTGGAATACCACCGCGCTGCAATCCATAAGTTAGCCCGCCGACCCCACAAAACAAATCCACCGCCGAAATCTTCATGGCTTCACACTCCCTGTGAAACAGCATCCTATCCGAATTGTCGAACGACGTTGACGGCAGTGGCTCCCTACCACACGAAGTCATTTTGCGAAAACAGCAGTTTGCCAGTCAAGTCCGTGCCCTCTGTAGTTCAGAAAGCTTCGCCCTCTACAAAATCACCGTCCCCGCCGATTTCGCCACCGCTTCATTGCGCTGCCTCGTCCGGTCCATCAGCACTTGCTGCGTGCCGGCCGACGCGATCGGGTCGGACTCGGGGCCGGGGCGGCGTTGGATGTAGCTGCCGTCGGGTTGCATGTCCCACGCTTGCCGCTGGTCTCCCAGCAGCAACTGCAAAATCTCCCAGCAGCGCTCGCGGATGCCGCGGTTCAAGAGCGGCGTGACCGCTTCCACCCGGCTCTCCAGGTTGCGATACATCCAGTCGGCCGAGCCGATATAGAACTCTCCTTCGATCGGATCCTCGGCCGCGTTGCGGAAGTAGAAAATTCGCGAGTGCTCCAGGAATCGCCCCACCACGGAGATCACGCGGATCGTGGGGCTTAGCTCCGGCAACCCGGGACGCAGCGTGCAGAAGCCGCGGATCACCAGGTCGATCGGCACGCCCGCCTGCGACGCCTGGTAGAGCGCCCTGACGATTTCGCGGTCTTCGATCTGGTTCATCTTGGCCAGGATGTGCGCCGGTTTGCCGGCCAGATGATTTTCGCGTTCGCGATGGATCATCGACAGGAACCGCTCCTTCATGTTGACCGGCGCCACCAGCAGCCGGTCGTAATCCTGCTTGATCGAGCGGCCGGTGAGCGAGTGGAACAGTTCCACCACGTCGCCAGTGATCTCGCTCTGGCAGGTGAACAGGCCCAGGTCGGTGTAGAACTTGGCCGTCTGAGGGTTGTAGTTGCCCGTGCCGATGTGGGCGTACGTCCGCAACCCGTCCGGCTCGCGTCGCACCACCACCGCCGCCTTGGTGTGGGTCTTTATGCCCAGGATGCCGTACACCACGTGGACGCCGGCGTCTTCCAGGGCGTTTGCCCAGCGGATGTTGCGCTGCTCGTCGAAGCGGGCCAGCAACTCCACCAGGCAGGCGACTTGTTTGCCCTGCTCGGCCGCCTGGATTAGCAGCGGCACAAACGGGCTGTCGTCGCTGGTGCGATAAACGATCATCTTGATCGCCAGCACGTTCTGGTCGTCCACCGCGTCCCGGATGAACTTGCTCACCGACGCGTCAAAGCTCTCGAACGGATGATGCACCAGGACGTCGCCGCTGCGAATCAGGGCGAACATGTCGGAATCGTCGCTGGCCAGCGCCGGCGGCACCATCGGCGTCCAGGGGGTGTAGCGCAGCTCCGGCACCTTGAGCGCGGCGATCTGGGCGAAGTCGGTGTAGTCCAACTCCCCTTCCATTTCATAGACACGATCCGGCGGCAGATCAAGCTGCTCGACCACCATGTCCAGCAGCCAGCGATCCTGCGTGGGGCGATGCTCCAGCCGCACCACCTGCTGCAGCCGCCGCTGCTTGAGTTCTTCGGAGATCATTTCCAGCAGGTCTTCGTCTTCGTCGAGGTCGTATTCCACCGTGGCGCTGCGCGTGACGCGCAGCGGCATCACTTCGCGGATCGTCATGCCGGAGAACAACAGCGGCAGGTTTTCCTGGATCAGGTCGCGCAGCGCGACGAAGCGGCGTTGCCCTGGCTCGGCGCCGGTCAGTTCGATCCATTGCGGCAGCAGCTTGGGAACTTTGACCCGCGCGAAGAGTTTTTCTTCCGTGTACGGATTGGAGAGCGCCACGGCCAGCGACACCGACAGGTTCGACATGAACGGAAACGGATGGCTGGGATCGACTGACTGCGGCGTGAGCACGGGGAACACGTTGTCGCGGAAGTAGCGGTTTCCCTGTTCCTGCTCGGCGGGGCGGAGTTGGCTCCAGTTCAGCAGATGGATTCCGCGTTCGGCCAGGGCCGGGCGGATGTCGTCGCGCAGCGCCTTGGCTTGCAGCCGCAACATGGGGAGCACGCTTTCGCGGATGGCGGCCAGCCGGCGCACGGGGGGCTCGTAGTCGGCCAGTTGCGGCTTTTCGACGCGCGTCTGCCGGCGCACGCCGACGCGCTTCATGAAGAACTCGTCGAGGTTGGACGTGAAGATGCCCAGGAACAACAGGCGTTCGAGCAGCGGCGTGCGCGGGTCGAGCGCCTCGTGCAGCACGCGGCGGTTGAATTGCAGCCAGCTTAGGTCGCGGTCGAGGAACTCGAACTGCTCGGAGGCCTGATCCAGCAGTTCCGCCGGAGAGAGATTTTCTTTCGTCATTACGATCCACCCGAATCAAAGCTGCACGCAGGAATTACGTGGAAAAGACGCAACTGGTCTATTGTACGTTGGGAGGGGACGCCGCCCCAGCCGCCCCTGGCATGGGCCAAACAATGCAAACTGCTACCACCACGGCCCCAGGGCAAACAGCAGGGCAAACAGCCCCATTGCCACCCAGATGCCGCGCGGCACGCGCTGGCCGTCGTAGCGAATCAGCAACACGCACAACAACGCACAGAACGTCCCGGCCAGCGAAACGAATACTGCCCACAGGCGCCAATCCAGGATCGCCAGGGGCCCTTGTGCGGAGAGATGAAAGATCTGCCACGCCAGCGCAAAGAACACCCCGCCGACAAACAGTTCCACCAGCGGGTAGCGGGCTGAAATCTTCGCGCGGCAATCGTAGCAGCGGCCGCCGATCAACAGCCACCCCAGCACCGGCAGGTTGTGATACCAGCGAATTGCATGCCCGCAGTAGGGACAAGCCGACGGCGGCCGTACGATGCTCCGCCCGAGCGGCAGGCGATAAATCACCACGTTCAAGAAGCTGCCAATGCAGCCTCCGACCACGCTCAGCCAGACCAGGATAATAATCGACATGATTTCCGCGGGTTGCATGGTGAGCCAGGATGGGAGGGCGGTTCTACCTTTTAATCACAGCGGGGATAATGACCAATCACCAAATTCCAATCTCCAATAAAGACGATGCTTCGAATTATTGGAGATTGGAATCTTGGTCATTGGTCATTTCTTCTCCATTTCTCCCTCGCCAAAAACCATTCCTAAATGATCCCATGCAGCGGTCCGCCGCGTGCGGCCAGTTGATCCACGCGCCGCACGGTTTCGGCGTCCGGTTCCAGTGGCGGGGCGTGGTGCGGTTTGCGGCGGGCGTCGATCACCAGCGAGCCGGTGCAGCCCCAATGCTTCTGCCGCACGAACGCGCCGCTGCCGCCGATGTCGGCCGCCGGGTTGCTGCGCGTGAACGTGACCCACAGGAAGTTCGCCAGCGACGCCGCGGCAAACTGGCTGTCGTCAACTACCACCACTAGCGGAAACCCGCCGATCTCGCGCGGCCCCATGTCGCCGCAGGTTGCTTCGAGGTTGGAAACCTCGGCCGCCGCCGGTCCACGCACTACCAGCACGCCGGGCATCGCCAGCCGCGGCTCGGTCCAACCGGGCGGCAGTTTCAAGTCACTAGGCACTTCGTTGGGGAGCGTGCGCCGCACGGGGCCTGCCGCGGCGATCACCACTTTTGAGCCCTCATTCAATCCACTGCCGCTGTAGTCGAGCGTATCGATCGTGGTGGCCGTTTGGAAGTGCAAGTCGCGGGTCCAGTCGACGCGCGCCAGCATGTAAGCAAAAAACGCCGGAATGTCGTGAATGTCAAGCCGCGCAGCCTCGTCCGCCGCCGCGATCCACAGATACTTGGCCAGTGAGAGTTGCCCTTGGCCGAGGATCGCGTTGGCCTGCGTGAGCAATTCCTGCGGCCGTTCGAGCCGGGCATACGGCGTATAACGCTCGCTGCCGATCGCCAACAGCAGCGGATGCACGCCGGCAGCATCGACGGCATGCACCGCCTTCACGCCGGGGATCACCGTCGGAATCAGTGGTCCGGTCAGGTCGTGAATCAACTCGCCGAAGATCGTGTCCTCCTGCGGTGGCCGGCCGACAACCGTAAACGGCCAGATCGCGTCGCTGCGGTGGTATACGTGCTCGACGCGCAGCACCGGGAAATCGTGCGCCAGGCTGTAGTAGCCCAGGTGATCGCCAAACGGCCCCTCGGGTAATTGTTTGTGGGGATCGACGGTGCCGGTGATGCAGAAGTCTGCATCGGCGTGGATCGGCAGCGTGCCGTCGCCGCGGTCGATCATCCGCACGCGGCGCCCCATCAGGGCGCCGGCAAAGCGGAGTTCCGATAAACCTTCGGGCAGCGGCATCACCGCCGCCAGGTTCATCGCCGGCGGCCCGCCAACAAATACATTCACCCGAAACGGCACGCCCCGCTTCAGCGCCGCCGCATGATGCACGCCGATGCCGCGATGAATCTGGTAGTGCAGACCGATCTCGCGGTTCGCCTCATACCGGCCGCCGGAGAGCTGGATGCGATACATGCCCAGGTTCGAGTGGGCCATACCCGGGCGGTCGGCGTCTTCGGTATACACTTGCGGCAACATGATGAACGCGCCGCCGTCGTCGGGCCACGATTGCTGCTGTGGCAGTTGGCCGATCGTGGTTTGATGGGTCAGCACCGGGCCATTGCGCACGCGCCGCGGACGCATGGCGAGCGCCGTGCCGGTGGCCGCCAGGGCGCGCAGCGGATGCCGTAGCGCTACTTCGGGATCGGCCTTCATGGCGATCAACCGCCGGACGCCGTCGAGCGTGTGGCGAAAGATGAAGCGGGCGCGGTCGATCGTGCCGAACAGATTACTGACCATCGGGAACGACGTGCCGCGCACCCGGGCAAAATAAATCGCCGGCCCGCCGGCGGCGAACACGCGGCGCTGGATCTCGGCCGCTTCGAGGCGCGGATCGATCTCCTGGTCAATCGTGACCAGTTGGCCCGTCGCGGCCAGATCGTCAACACATTCCCGCAGCGAGCGATAGGACATCGAACTCCCCTCCCTGTCAGGGAGGGGCCGGGGGATGGTAAAGGGCCGCCGCTGCAACTCGATTGTTCGTGCGGGGGACTGAAACCGTCCGATCATAGGCCCAACGGCCCGCAGGAACCAGCGGTGATTTGCCTGATTGACGCTGGCCATCTGGGAGATCGCCCCGCGGGCGGATAAAATACTCCCTTCGCATATCGACCACTTTCGCTACCTGAAATACTAACGGAGTCTCGCCACCGATGAACGTTCGTCCCGCGGAAAAGCCGATTGCCCAGATTCAAGCCGACGCCGTCGTCGTCGGCCTCTATGCCGACGAGCCGCCGTCCGGGCCGGCCGCCGATGTCGATAAGGCCACCGGCGGATTGCTCGGCCGACTGGTCGAGAGCGGCGAGATCGGCACCGGGCCCGGCACCGTCACGCCGCTATTGGCCGCGCCCGGCATGGCGGCTGGACAGGTGGTGTGCGTGGGGCTGGGGCCGCGAAAGCTATTCGACGCCGGCGCGGCGTTTCGCGCGGCCGGCAGCGGAGCCAAGTATCTCGCGGCACGCCCCCGTGCCCGCGTGGCGTTCGGCTTCGACTCGCAGTGGCCCGCGGCGTGGCACGAGGCGGCGGTGGCGGGTGCGATTGTCGGCTGCCATGGCGAAGACCTCTATCGGGCGGAGAAGAAGCGCCATCCGCTGGGCGAGATCCTGTGGGTTGGCAAGGAAGCGGCGGCGCTCCCCGGCGGCTTGATCCTCGGCGAGAGCATCAACTTCGTGCGGCGGCTGGTGGACGAGCCGCCAGACAGCATGTACCCCGAGTCGTTCGCCGGCGTCGCCCGGCAGGTGGCCCGCGATCTGGGTTTGGAGATCGAAGTGTGGGATCGCGCGAAGCTGACGCAGGAGCGGTGCGGATCGCTGCTGGCCGTTGCGCGTGGGTCGCATCGCGAACCACAGTTGGTGCAGATACATTATCGGGGCGCGGGCAAGTCGGCGCCCACGTTGGCCTTGATTGGCAAAGGCGTAACGTTTGATTCCGGCGGTCTGTCGATCAAGACGAACGACCAGATGAAGACGATGAAGTGCGACATGGCGGGCGCGGCCACAGTGCTGGGCGCGATCCGGGCGATCGCGATGCTCAAGCTGCCCGTGAACGTCAGCGGCTACATGGGTCTGGTCGAAAACATGACCGGCCCGGCGGCGTTCAAGCTCGGCGACGTGCTCACGGCGCGCAACGGCGTGACGATCGAAGTGCATAATACCGACGCCGAGGGGCGGTTAGTGCTGGCCGACGTGCTCACCGTGGCGGCCGAGCAGCACCCTGCCCGCATGATCGACTTGGCCACCCTCACCGGCGCCTGCATGGTGGCATTGGGCGAGAACGTGGCGGGGTTGATGACGAATGACCAGGCGTGGTGCGACGAAGTGGCGGCCGCTGCCTGCGAGGTGGGCGAGCCGGTGTGGCAACTGCCGATGTACGCCGAGTTCGACGAGCAAATCGCCAGCCGCGTGGCCGACATCAAGAATACGGGTGAAGGTCGCTACGGCGGCGCGATGACCGCCGCCAAGCTGCTGGCGCGGTTTGTGGAAGACATCCCCTGGACCCACATCGACATCGCCGGCCCGGCGTATACGGAGAAGCCGAAGGCGTGGCTGGATGGCGGAGCGACGGGGGCGCTGATGAGATCGCTCGTGGAAGTGGCGAGAAGAATATCGTCGGAGTAGACTGAACGCTCAAACACTCGTCGATCACTTGCAAGGGGGCAGCCATGCGTTCGGGAAACTTGCGTCAGCGATTTATTTCTCTGCTTTTCTTGGCTTCGTCGTTTTATTTGGCTGCCGTCCAACAATGGGGTCAATTTGCCGTTGCCGGTGAATCTAGGTCCGAACAGGTCGGCGCTGCTGACGTCGGCGATGTAGTGTTGCGCTATCGCGCCAGTCTGCTCAAAGCGAAGCTGGATCACCTGAATTTGTGGCAGCACGCAACTCGACTTCCAGACGCAAACGAGATGTCATTGCTGGCCGAGATCCGCAGCCAACCCGTCGAACTGCGGATGCGGATGCTCGACCAGTTTTTGGCCGCACCTGATTCCGATACGTTGCCCATCGAGTACATCGTTCACGCCGTCGTGGGAATGGATTCGCATCTCCGTCACCAGGCAATTGAAAAGAACATACGCCCCGTGCTCAGCCGGATCGCCACGGATTCTGCCGAACGGCGAGCGTCCGTTCGCGCAGCGATGGAACTGGACGCGTACGATGAAATCGACGGGTTCTCTTCCCTGGTGGTTCCGTTTCTGGCCGGTTCGGCCAGCGATTTTCAAGAGGGGGATCGAGGCGCGGCTCGCTGTTGGGGACTCTCATTCGAGCGCGCAACGAATGCAGCTCTGCCTGGAGAGCGAAGTAAACTCAGCGATCTCCTGCTGCAAACCGATCACAATTGGAATTCTAGCGCGCAGGGGGTTATCACCCAATTCCTGGCTCCGCAACTGGCTACGATGGATCAGGAACAGTTGCAAAAGCGGGAAGTCAGGATCCTGCAGACATTATCGTGGCGTACATTGAAAAATTCGTCGTCAGCTTTATGGTCCAAGCTGGAGCGGAATGGAGTCAGGGTTGACTCGTTTCGTTCTTACAACGAACGAGACCGGAAGCAGGCCGCCCAGGATGCCGAACGGCTTGCGGCAGAGCTGCGCAAGCCAGGTAACTCTCCGATTGCCTTTCAAAACTACTTCAATTTGTCTACGGCTGTCGCGGTCCTGCCGAAAGACGGGCGGCGACGCATAGCGGAACAGCTCCTGGCCCAAGTAAAAAAGACCGCCAGTTGGGATTCGCCCATTTCTCTGGGGCCGCCGTTGGCGGCATTGGCGGAAGAGTTTTCTCCCGACGAATCAGTGGAGATCGTTCGTCGCTATTTTGAACTGGATGCGCGGCAACGAATCGCGCCCTATCTCGTCGACGAACTTCCAGCGGGGCTCGTTTTTCTGGGGAAGCTTCCACCAGCCAATGCTGTGACGGTGACTCGATACCTGTCCACGCAAAAGGGCTGGTTGCCCATTGCAGCAATGCGAACAGTTGCAGGCCGCTTACCGATGGATCAAAGGGTAGCC
>JAIOQB010000414.1 GCA_021413585.1 Planctomycetia bacterium | reverse complement strand
AAACAGGTGCCCAAGTGACACGACGACGCGTGGTGATTACCGGGATCGGCTGCGTGACGCCCTTGGGGGCCGGAGTCGACAAGGTGTGGGACGCGCTGAAGCACGGCGCGTCGGGTGTGGGCCCGACTACGCTGTTCGACGCCTCGAACTTCCCCACCAAGTTCTCCGCCGAAGTCCGTAATTGGGACATCACGGACGAAGGGGAAGAGGCCGAGTTATGGAAGCACCGCGGCCGGCATAGCCGGTTTGCCGGCGGCGCCGCCAAGCAGGCGGTGCTCGACTCGGGCATTCTGGATCGCAAGGGAATCGACCCGGTCAAATTCGGTGTCTACCTGGGAAGCGGCGAAGGGCAGCAGAACTTCGGGCTGTTCACGCAGATGATTTTGCAATCGCTGGAAGCGGATCATGTGGACGTGGCTCGCTTCATCTCGGCCGGGCTGAAGGTGCTTAATCCAGTCGGCGAGGCGGAGCAGGAGCCGAACATGCCCGCCGGTCATCTGGCCAGCATGTTTAACGCCCAAGGTCCGAACGCCAATTGCCTTACCGCCTGCGCCGCCAGCAGCCAGGCGATCGGCGAGGCGACCGAGCTGATCCGCCGCGGCGATGCGGACGTGATGCTCTCCGGCGGCACGCACAGCATGATCCACCCGTTCGGCGTGACGGGCTTCAATCTGCTCACGGCGCTCTCCACTCGCAATGACGCGCCGCAAAAAGCGTCGCGCCCATTCGAGCGAGATCGGGACGGGTTTGTGCTGGGCGAAGGGGCGGCCATGGTCGTGCTCGAAGAGTTGGAGCAGGCCAAGGCTCGCGGCGCGCACATCTACGGGGAAGTCAGCGGCTACGGCTCCACGGCCGATGCTTTTCGGATCACCGACACGCATCCCGAAGGGCGCGGGGCAATCAGTTGCATGAGCATGGCCCTGGCGGACGCCGAACTTAACGGCGAGGATATTCACTACATCAACGCCCACGGTACGGGCACGGATGTGAACGACAAGGTGGAAAGCCTGGCCATCAAGCGGACGTTCGGCCCGCAGGCGTACAAGATTCCGGTATCGAGCACCAAGAGCATGATGGGGCACCTGATCGCCGCGGCCGGGGCGACGGAGTTGATCGTCTGCCTGATGGCGATCCGCGACAACGTGCTGCCGCCGACGATCAACTACGACAACGCCGACCCGGACTGCGACCTCGACTACGTCCCCAACGCCGCCCGCGAGGCGCGGTGCGACGCAGCCCTGTCGAACAGCTTTGGCTTCGGCGGGCAGAACATCTCGCTGATTGTGCGGCGGTACGCGGGGTGAGAACGTAGCGTGGGTGCTTGCACCCACGAAGTTTTCGCGTGAATCCGTGGGTGCAAGCACCCACGCTACAGGGCTACACGGCGGGGCTGAGCAACATTTCCAGGAGTCGTCATGAAACCCGCCGGGCTGGCTCTGATCGTCGTGGGGTTCTTGATTGGCCTGTTCAGCGTCTTCAAGATCTTTTTTCACCGCGTTGGCGCCTCGTATACCCGCCCTATCTGGTTCGTGCTGGTGGCGGTAGTGCTGGCCAGTGTCGGCCTGGCCCTGATGAAGCTGGCGGAGAGGGATTAGCCGGCCGGCATCTCCAAAGAAAAAGCACCAGCCGTTCAATGACGCGTCCGTGCGTCCGGCTGGTGCAACGTGGCTGCGATTCCCTGACAGCCTGATTCAGATTTCAGCAAGCTACTGGCTTCAAAAGGCCACTGGCCCTAACAGCCAGCCGGGCTTACGGGCCGATGCTCGGCGGGTTCTTGGCCAGGAAGTCGCGCGGGCCACGGGTGGTGTAGTACGGATAGGTCACGCCCGCCATGCCGGGGCCCGAGTCGGTGTACTGCTCGCTCGCCGCGCCATTTCGGCCACAGGAACTACAGCCCCCGGCGCATCCGCCCCCGCCGTAGTGAACCGCCTTGTGCGGGCAGCAGCAGCCGCTCACTCCAGAAACCGCCATCAGCACTAGCAATATCGCGCGTTTCATGCTCGCTCCGATCGTTGGCTCGCGTGGCTTCTGCGCCACGGCCGCACGGCAGCGCGTCGCGGCGCCGCCGGGCAAGACATCAAGACATGGAGCAGCGGACCACGTCGACCGCACTCCCCCCGTCAGCAGTGATCCCGCGCTCGCGCCCCACCGGGTCGCCGGGCTGCCCAGATTTTGGTATCGGCGACATAACCGGCAAAATCCAGCGAATCGGCATAACCGGCCAAAGCGGGTCGCCGCGGAGGGTGCTGGCGGGCTCAGCGACGCGCCGCTCGGGGAGCGGCGGCAAACGGGCGGGGCCTAACGGCCGCTCCCCGCCTGCTGTCATGGCAACGCTTGCTCCACCCGGGCGGCGGTGTTACCGTTTGATGCATGGTGGCCACGATCCAATACATCGAGCAGGTGATCGACATCTTCCGGCAGGCGGCCCAGGCGAACCTGGACACGCCGGGCCGGCAGGGGAGCATCGTCGAAGTCACGCCCGAGCTGGCTGACGAGGTGATGATCACCGCCGATCTGCACGGCCACCGCCCCAACTTCAACCATATCCGCCGGCTGGCCGACCTGGCCAACCATCCGCGGCGGCACCTCGTGATGCAGGAGGTGTGCCACGGCGGGCCGACCTATCCCACCTCCGGCGGCTGCATGTCGCACATGATGCTCGAGGACGTGGCCCGGCTGAAGACGCAGTTTTCAAACCAGGTTCACTTTCTCTTAAGCAACCACGAGCTGGCCGAGCTGACCGACTATCCGATCCTCAAGAATCAAAAGATGCTCAACCTGATGTTCCGCTTTGGAATGCAGGAGATGTACGGGCCGGCGGTCGAACGGGTGCGCGAGGCGATGGTGGAGTTCCTCCGCAGCCTGCCGCTGGCCATCCGCGTGCAGCCGCGGACCTGGATCAGCCATACGATCCCCGAACGCGTGGATCAGCGCGGCTTTGACGTCACGGTCTTCGAGCGGCAGTTGAACGACGAGGATTACACCGATCAGAGCCCGGTATTCGCCCTGGTGTGGGGGCGGGACTTCCGCGCGGAAAACGCCGCGGCGTTTGGCAAGCTGGTCGGGGCAGACGTGATGATTCACGGCCACGAACCGGCGCCCGAAGGATTCGCCACGCCGAACCCTCAACAGGTGATCCTGGATTGCCAGGGGGAAAAGGCCTGCTACGTGATCGTGCCGGTGGGAGAGCCGCTGACGCAGCAACAAGTGGTGGAGCGGATCAAGCGGCTGCGATAGTCAAGAGTGTGGGCACGAGCCATGGCGAATCCAACCGAACCTCAAAACATCCCCCCGCCGCGCTTTCAGTTCAGCATGCGCACCATGTTCCTGCTGGTGGCGCTGTTGAGCGTCGTGTGCGCGGCGCTGGGCGGGATGTTCCGCCACGCGGCACACGGCGATTCGCTGAAGGTTTATTTTATCCTGGCCACCCTCTTGGCCCCGCTGGGTCTGGTGGTCGTCCTGGCCGTAGGCAAACTGCTCTTCGGGCCCAAGGACAGCGGCAAAGCAAAACGGCCGAAGTGGTGAGGGTGTGAAGGGTGCGAAGGGTGTGAAAGGAGGCACTTCGCCTGGACCTCGCAGTTTGCCTCGTCAGAGTCGATCTTGGCCGCGGCGGGGGTTTTTGTTACAAACCCCGCCCTCGCCGTTTCGCTGCCAGCAGGTCCACTATGACGAATTTTCAACGAGTGCTGCGCCTTTGCTTGCGCTACCGCTGGACGGTGGCGGGCACGATGCTGACCGCCCTGGGGGTGGCCATCTTCTGGGGAGCCAATATCGGGGCTGTCTATCCCTTTGTCGAAGTTGTCTTCAAAGGCGAATCGCTCCGCCAATGGGTCGATGGCGAAATCGAAAAAGGGCATCGCACCTCGACCGAGCAGCAGCAGATTATCGATCAGGCCAAGGCCCAGCGCCGCACCGCCCCCGCCGATCAGTTCCGCATCCTCGATCGGCAAATTGAAGTCGCCCAATTGCGCGTCGACGCGGAGCAGCGGGCCTTGGTGTGGCTGGAACGAGCCCGCCCCTGGATTCATCGCTACATGCCCCCCACACCGTACGCCACGCTGCTGCTGGTGGTGGCCCTGGTGATGGTGGGCACATTGATCAAGTCGGCCTTTCTGGTTGCCAGCAGCGTGCTGGAAGAGCGGCTGCAACAGCTTGGCACGTTTGACTTGCGCAAGAAGTTCTATCGTCGCACGCTGCGGATGGACGTCGGCAGCTTCACGGAGCAGGGCACCCATGAGCTGATGAGCCGGTTCACCTACGACATGGACCAGCT
>JAIOQB010000413.1 GCA_021413585.1 Planctomycetia bacterium | reverse complement strand
CATGCTTTCGCCCGAAGAAACGGCCGAGCTGGGCAGCCTGTTGCAAGCCGACGCCGAGCTGCGCGAAGCGTTCTGGACTGAAGCGCAGTTCCACGCCCTGGTACGGCGATCGCTCGTGCGCGACGCGGTTTCGAAATCGGAGGTCGGAGGTCGGAAGTCGGAAGCCAAGCCGGCGAGACCGGCCAAGCCAGCTCGCCCGCTGAAGAGTTCGCCGGCACCGATTCCGGCCTCGCCAATCCTCAATCCTCAATCCTCAATCCTCAATTTCCTCCACCACCCCGCCACGTTCTGGTCGCTGCTGGGTTTCGTTGTCGTGGGCATGTTGGCGATTGTGTTCTGGTCCACGAGGACTCCCGGCCCCGGCCCGGTGGCGACCACTCCGGGTGGATCCGCCGCCACGCTGGTCCACGCTACAGACGCGAAATGGCAAGACGACATCGCTCCCGCCAGCGACGCTTTAGCCCCGGGGCAGCGGCTGAAGCTAACCAGCGGCTCGGTCACGATCGCGTTCAACAGCCTGGCCAAGGTGATTGTGGATGGCCCGGCTGAGTTCACGATCGTGGACGCCACGGCGTGCCGACTTTCCAACGGGAAGCTCACGGCGCAAGTCCCCGAGCCGGCCAAGGGATTCAAGGTTCACACGCCTGATGGAACCGTGACCGATCTAGGGACGGAGTTTGGCGTATTTGTCAGTCGTCCGTTGTCCGTGGTCAGTGGCAAAAAGAATTCCGAGCCGATAGCTGACAGCCGACCGCCGACAGCCTCTTCCACCGAGGTCCATGTGTTTAAGGGCAAGGTAGACCTTACCGACGAAGTGGACAACCTGGCGCAGGCCCCGCCCGCTCCGCAATCGCACATCCCCAATCGCAAATCGCAAACCCTCTCCGCCGGCGAGGCCGTCACGATCAGCGAGAACAAGGTCCAGTCACTGCCGGCTGCCGATCCGTTCAAGTTCGCGCTCGACAAGCTCCAGGGCAAGCCGCGAAAGGTGCTGCTGACCGAGGATTTTGAGTCGTACGACCTCGGCAGGAAAGACAAGGCGCTGGGCCCGTGGATCATCCAGAGCGGCATCCGCAAGGGCCAAGGAGTTTTCATTTACGATCCGGCCGAGCGGCTGGAAACTCACTTCAAGCAGACCGGCCAGCGGTATCCCAATTTGTCGCCGCCGCCGCCGGTGGGGAAGCTGATCGCGCATATCGCAGCCTCAGGACAGAATCCGAGAAACACGTTCCCTCTTCTGGCCTGCCCGATCGACGGCCGGCAAATGACACAAGACTGCCAGGTGCTCATCGAGTTCGACATCTTTCCAGACACCACCGGCTTTCAAACCTCGCTCGCTTTGGCCACGGAGATTGGCCGAACGGGAGGCATCGAGCTATTTCGCGATGCGGACGAGGCCAGGAAGATCGAGTGGCCCCCTTATCAATGGTATCGCCTGCGGTTGCTGCTTGGCGTCGTTGGCGGCGCTGTGCGTGAAGTGCGTGCCGAGCGGTTCCACTGGCTGGGTCCGCAAGGCTGGGTGCGCGACCTGACGTATCAACCCGCGGCGCCCAAGCTGGCTTGGTCCACGCCGCCGCGTTATGTGATCTTCGGCTACCCGGCCGTGACGCCCGCCACGCCCGCCACCATCGTTTGGCTCGACAACGTCCGGATCGAAGTGATTGCAGAGAAATAGATTTTAACCCTCGTGCCCAGGCTCCGCCTGGGCACGCACTGCCTCGGAGGCTTCGCCTCCGTTGAGCCAAGCAGATCGTGCGGAGAGTCGGATGAAACAAGAAGGCGAGGCAGAGCCTCGCAAGCAGTGTGTTCCCAGGCAGAGCCTGGGAACAAGAAAATTCAAAATCATAAATCCCTTCCCCCTGGAGCAGCGCTAATCGCAAAATCTCGTCTCTTCCAATTCGCAATCTGAAATTCGAAATCCGAAATTCCTTCCGCTTCCGCCGGGGTGTTCCCGGCGGCAAAGCGAAGGACACACGCTTAACACCAAAAGGTGAGCCAATGTTATCCACTTGCAAGAACAACCGTTTCCAGATGACCAGCGTCTATTCGGCGGCCCTGATGCTGATTTGTGCCGCAATCGCACTTTCCGCCTGGACCACGCAGGCCACTGCGGCGACCCTGTTCTTCGACTCCTTTGAAGAGGGACCGGCATATCCGGGCCGCTTTGGTGGTACCGAATCCGTACCAGACAATTTTGGCTACACCATCAATGGGTATAACGGCTGGACGGTGAATACCGCTGTTGCCTATCAATACGATCCAAACAACAACGACGTAAAACTTCCTGGCACGACTGGCGACAACGTGCAGGGACCGCAGCCTGACGGTGGTCAATCGTTGTATACGGTGAGCGGCTCGTCGGTTACGAACACACCGGGTCTCAACACCGTTGCAGGGACGACCTATACGTTGAGCGTTCGAATTGGCGATGGCATCGACGGCGCAGGTGCGGGCAGCGCTGACTTGATCCTGCTCTTCAATGGGTCGCCCGTCGCAACGGCAACAGGATCCGCCCCACTCAATTCCGACCCCTCCGATCCGTTTGCATTTACCTACTCGTTCGGCACGCTCACGACGTCATTTGTAGCGCTTACCAGCGGCGACGCCATCACGATCAAACTGGACAATCTCGGCCCGGCCAACGTCGTTTGGTTTGACGCGGTTCAACTGGACGCAGAGGCGGCCCCTCCCGCTGGCGTCCCCGAGCCGAGCACGTTCGTCCTCTCCGCGCTGGGTCTGGCCGGGCTGGGGCTGGTCGGCTGGCGAAGACGCCGCTCGTGCGGCTGATGGTGGAACGTCCAACGAGGTGGTACCCCGAAGGGGTAAGATCACGAAGCCCAGGGTAAGCGGACTTCGCGGCGCAGCCGCGGGGTTCGCGCCACCCTGGGTCACATGCCCCACTCTCTCACTTCAACCCCAACGGGGTTGGATCGGGGTTGCGGCCCCACCTCGAATTGAACATCGAACCCGATCTAACCCCGTTGGGGTAACCACAAAATAAATATGGTCGCGAACTGCGCCGCTTACCCTGGGCTTTGGGATCAAACCCCTTCGGGGTAAAGCAAAGAAGTGCGCTTCGCCGACGGGATTGCCCGCGCGAAGCAACATTGGCGGGGCCGTCGCAGACATTCAGAAGTCCGCGGCGGCCCTTTTTTGGGAGGCTTCTGTTTACGGCGGAAACAGACCAAACAGCGTCTCGGCCTTGCGGATCTGGATGCGCCGCGCGTGGTTGAAATCCAATGACACCACGGCCGCTCGGCCGATTTCCGTTAGGCCGACGATCTCGAAATCACGGATCGAAAAATGCTCCTGCCAGATATCGTTCCGCGGATTGAATAATGGCACGCCGCTGCCAGTTTGCGGATCAACAACCATCGTCCGGTCCGACTTGTGCAGGTTGCAGCCGGGACACGACCAGGCCAGATTTTCGGCGGTCGATGGGCCGTCTTTTGCGCGTGGCACGACGTGCTCGACGTGAAATGTAGCGCCCTGCAATGATTGGTGCATCAGGCAATATTCGCAACGATCCGCGGCCCGCTGCCGGACGAGACGCGCCGTTTCGCCGGAGACGCTCATTGTGGCGAACGTCCCAGCAAACGCAGTGCCTCCGCGCGAATCAAGGAGAGTCGCTGGCTCATCTCGACCAGCGTCTCCAATTCCGCACGCTCGGCGGCGCTGAGCAGCCCCTCATTATTGCGATCCATCAGATCCTGCAGCCGATGATCCGCCAGCGCCGGCAATCGCAAGTCACCAATCGTTTTCACCCATTCTACTGGAGCCGAGACGACGGGATTCATGGCCTCTCCTGGTATGGCAGCCGAAGGAGACTGATTGCCGATCACTAATCGGGCCGACTCCTCAATTATACTGCCCGAAAGCTGGCGGCGACATGGTCAAACCGACGATATCGGAAGTGCGCCCCATGGCCCCGGGCTCTGCCCGGGTCTGGCGGCGCGACCCCCGGGCAGAGCCCGGGGCTATGACACGTTATGGCCGCGCGGGGGCGGGTTTTGCTTCCGCCGCAGGCGCTTCGGCGGCGGCGTCGGCCAGCGTGCTCAGCTTGTCGCTGGGCGTGAACACCAGCGAGGCGGAGTTCAGGCAGAAGCGGAGGCCGGTCGGCTTGGGGCCGTCGTTGAACACGTGCCCCAGGTGGCCGTCGCACCGCGCGCAGTTGATCTCCGTGCGTTCCATGCCGTAGCTATGGTCGACTTTCTCCGCCACGTTGCCCGGGGCGATCGGCTGGAAGAAGCTCGGCCAGCCGGTGCCGGAGTGGAACTTCGAGTCGGACGTGAACAGCGGCAGGCCGCAACCCGCGCAGGTATACACGCCCGCCTGCTTCTGATCGAGCAGATGCCCGCAGAACGGCCGCTCGGTCCCTTTGCTCCGCAGCACGGCAAATTGCTCGGCGGTCAGCCGCAGCTTCCAATCGTCGTCGGTCCGCTCGACGCGCGGCGAATCGACCGGGCCGACCAGCTTCCCCTCGCGGTTGAACACTTGCACGCGAACCATTTTTTGTTCTCCTTGAGGTGCGGCTTTAGGTGCCGTTGAGTTGGCCGCCGCGTCTTTAGACGCTGCCGCCGGGTCTTGCGCCGTGCCATGGTTAGACAGCGCCACCAGCACGGAGCCGATCCCCAGCCCCGCCAACAAGACACAGAAGGTGAGCGTCCGCTTCATGGTGATTCCCGCAATTGCCGGGTCAGAATGACTTTACGACACGCAACCAATTATTTGCCGACAGCCACGGTTTGGCAATAGATGTATAGCAAATCGCCCGGGATGTTCGCAAAAGGATGGAATCACAGTGGCACAGAGGACACAGAGAGGGAACAAGACTGCCAGTTAAACCTCCGCACCGAGAATCTTCTTCGCGTCCTTCGCGACCTTCTGTTCAACAAAAGGAATTTGAACAGAAGGTCGCAAAGAGCGCGAAGGAAGTAAAGGAAGGACGATCCGGATGTTGACCTTCCTCCCTTTTTCTCGGTGCCTCTGTGTCTCTGTCGTGAAAAGTCTCTGTGGTGAAAAAAATGTCAGTCCTCCGCCTGGCTCCCGTCGTCACTCTTTAGCGTGATGGTTAGCTATCCTTCACATTAGCCCGTTGGTGGCGCCGGCACTGGCAAAGCCAGTGGCACGCGGAAAAGGCGAAAACCAGGGACGATGTTACTGGTTCTGCCGGCCCGCGCACGCCCTTATTGGTCATTGGGATTTGGTCATTGGTCATTCCCTCAGTCCTCCGCCTGGCTCCCGTCGTCGCACATCTTCACGATCTTGGGGTCGAACCGGGCGACGATTGCCACCAAGTCCGCCTGCTCGCGCATCACCTCCTCGATGTCCTTGTACACGCCGGGCACTTCGTCCGCCCCGGCGGAGAGCACGCGCACGCCCCGCTTCTCCAGGTCGTTCTTGACCGCCTTCCAGTTGTACTTCGACCGCGCGGCGGTGCCGTGCGCCGCCGAGTTGAGCGACTCGGCGTTTCCCAGTCCGCGCACGACGTAGCCCGGATCGGCCATCGAGCCGGGGATCACGCCCAGTTGCCCGGCCGCCGCGGGGGTGGCTCCCTTGCGATGCACGATCAGCTCCCGCCCGTCGTGGATTTCCTTCCAGGCGAAGTTGTGGTGGTTTTCCACGCCGGCGATGATGCCCGCGCCGAGCAGCTTGCTGACCACGCGGTGGATTACGTCGTGGTTGGCGGCCGCGTAATCTCCCATCAGGTTCATCGCCGCCCAGTATTCCTGGCCCGCCTCGCTATCGAGGCTGAGCCACGCCAGCCGGCCCAGCTCTTCGTACTTTCGCGGCAACTGTGTGCGCGCAATGGCGCTATACGTGGAGCAAACCGCCGCGCCGGCTCCGCGGCTGCCGCTGTGGCTGAGCAGCGCCACGTACTCGCCGGCGTCGAGCCCCAGCTCTTCATCGCGCTTCGTCAGCGTCAACACGCCGAATTCGACAAAATGGTTGCCCGAGCCGGAGGTGCCGAGTTGCTTCCAGGCCTTGTCCTTGTGCTCGCGCGTGATCCGCGTGACGCTCCAATCCTGGTCCATCACGGCGTGCGACTTCGGCGGCTGATGCTGCACGCCGACGCCGAACCGGGTGCCCCCTTCCAGCGCCTGGCGGTACAACTCATAGCGCGACGTGAGCGACTCGGTCGGCAGATCGAGGACCGAGAGCTTCATGCGGCAGGCGATGTCCACGCCCACGGCGTACGGCACCACCGCGTTCTCGCACGCCAGCACGCCGCCGATCGGCAGGCCGTAACCCACGTGCGCGTCGGGCATCAGCGCCCCGCGGCGGGCCACCGGCAAGCTGCACGCCTGCCGCATCTGAATGTGCGATGCCGGATCGATCCCGTCGTCCCCCCAGGTGCGGTAAGGAACCGGCTCGATCGGCGCCATCGATTGATCCTCCAGCAGCGCCTGAGCCAGCGGCCCCAGAACCTCGTCGGCAACAAACGCCTGCGGATCGGCCAGCGCGGCCTTGATCCGCTCCTTCACATCCGGCCGCTCCCCCCGCGCCGTGCCCTCGCGCACCAGCTCCTGCACGGCGGCAATCGCCTGCTTCACGCAGTAATCGGGTACGCCCAGCTTTTGGAGTTGACGGCTGTTCATGGTCAGAGTGCTTTCAAGTTGTTTTCGTTCAATCTACGCGCAGCACGATCTGAAGTCGACACATCTTACCAGCCCCAGGTTCGGCTTTAACTTTTTCCCTTCAAACCCCTTCACACCTTTTTTCACACCCATTTTTCACACCCTTCACACCCCATCTACCGGCGGCTCCAGATTCGACGCCCGCACTTCCCCCTGCTGGTTCGCCTGCCAATACTCTCCGGTCGCCGTATCGAGGCAGGTGAGCCAACCCTGGCCGTACACCCAGGTGTCGATGCACACCGCATGGCCAAGATTTTTCGGCTCTCCAGATCGCTGTGGCGTGTGCCCGCAGACCATGATCTTGCCCGACTCGTGCGGCGGGGGTTCGTTGAACGACTCCCAGAACAACATGTATTTCGGCTGTTCGCTAAGCGGCATGTCGGGCAGCGCGTTGGCGTGCACGAAGAAATGCGTCCGGTCCTCGAACCAGTCGCGGCAAAAATGCTCCATGAAGTTCCAGTGCGCGTCAGGAACATCGCTGAGCTGACCGGGGCGGCCCGGACGGCCGTACGATGCCAGGGCCACATCGCCACCGCACGCCAGCCAGGCGTCCAGATGCTCGTCGCCATCTCGGGCACGGAGCATCATCAATTCGTGATTGCCGGTTAGCGAAATAAGATTGCCCCGCTGCGACCGGGCGATGAGCCAGTCCAGCACGCGGCGCGAGTCCGGCCCGCGATCGACGTAATCCCCCAGCGTCACGAGCCGATCCCGATCAGTTAATTGCGCAGCCTCCACCACCGCCGTCAACGCGCGGTAGCAACCGTGAACATCACCCAGAGCCAGTGTTCTCATGCCGATTACTTTACGGCGCAGCGCTTTCCAACACCACACCTTTCCCCATTCCCTTCACACCCTTCACACCTTTTTTGGCCTCCGGCCAAAAACCACTAGTTGACATTTGGCCACTAATACGATACACTTACGCTCACAAACACACGGGTATCTACCAGCGCCTGACGCGAAACGCTCGGGTAGCAACAAGAGCCCGCCTGGCAGCCACGATTTGCCGCGCGGGTTCTTTTTTTGCGCCCGGACGGAAGATGTAGGGTGGGTCGCAGACCCACCAGGAAAATGCCTAATGACAAATCGCGAATGATGAAGCACGAAATCCAAAACACCCCGCACGTCACTTACTTTCTTTCCTTCTTCGCGAACTTCGCGCCCTTCTGTTCAAATTGCCCTTTTGTTTTTTGAACAGAAGGGCGCGAAGGACGCAAAGAAGAGGCGTAGCGTGGGTCGCAATCCCTCCATGCGATTGAGCGCCAAAATGATTTGGTGGGTCTGCGACCCTCCCTACTTGGATACCTGGCAATGACAACCACCACCGCAACACCTGCCACCCTGGACGCTTTCGCGAGCGACGCCATCAGCGCCGATCCGTTTGCCGCGGCGTACATTGTCGCTGAGCTGGCGAAGCTCGATCGGCAGGAGGCGGATCTGCTCGCCACCGCACCCGCTGGCGACCCGGACACGATCCGCGCTTCGATGCGGATGATGGAAATGCGGCTGCGCGTGATGACGTATCGCGAGCGGATTGAAGCCGGGACCAGCCGCAGAGGGACAATCCCGCGGGTGCCTGGGGCAACGCCCCAGAAGTTGGCGGCCGAAACTTCCGGGGCGATG
>JAIOQB010000020.1 GCA_021413585.1 Planctomycetia bacterium | reverse complement strand
ACAAGAACAAGGAAGTTCACATGGGGCAATTCGCTCGGGGCGTTTTCGTGTGGTCTTTGGCCGCCGGATTGTTGATCGTGGCGCTCGGACGCGAGCCGCTCAACGGGGCCGACTACCAGGTCACGGTGGCCACCGACGACGGCACCGGCGGCACCACCGGGACGCTCAGTTGGGCGATCAACCAGTCGAATACGGCCGGCGGCACGAACAGCATCACCGTCGACCACTCGGTCACGTCGATCTCGATGAGTGGCTCGCTGCCGATGATCTCCAGCAACGTGACCATTGCGGGCAACAGCGCCACGCTGCAAGGGAACGACAACCGGCTGTTCTTCGTCAACTCCGGCACCGTCTCGATTCAAAACCTGGCAGTCACCGGGGGCAAGGCGCAGGGAGGCCTCGGTGGCAACAGCGTATTCAGCGGCGGCGCCGGCGGCGGCGGGCTCGGGGCTGGCGGCGGCCTGTTCGTCAACTCGGGAGCCAGCGTATCGATTCAAAACGTCTCGTTCAGCGGCAATAGCGCCGTCGGCGGCGGCGGAGGATCGCTCGTTCAGCCCGGTGGACGCCACAGTTCCGCCAGTGGCGGCGGCGGCGGCGGCGGCTTTGGGGGGGCCGGCGGCGGAGTCTTCAATACCTCGGGGGGCGGCGGCGGTGGCTATCAGACGGCAGGAGGAACAGGCGGAACTTATGGTGGCGCGGGGGGCGGCGGACTGGTGGGCAGCGGTGGCAACGGCGGTTTCCAAATCGGAGGAACCGGCTCCGGCGGCACAGCGGGAGGGAGCGTGGGCCAACCTGGGGCCAACGGCACAACCAGCGCACCCGGCGGCGGCGGCGGCGGCGACGGCAGCGGTACGGGGTACGGCGGCAACGGTGCCACGTTCGGCGGCGGTGGCGGCGGCGGATACTTTGCAGCAGGGGGCAATGGTGGTGACTTCGGCGGCGGCGGCGGCTCGAACTATGAGTCTTCCGCAGGCAACGGCGGCTTTGGCGGCGGCGGCGGTGGCGGCGGGGGCTTAGGCGGCACGGGGGGAGCAGGCGGGTTCGGCGCGGGCAATGGCGGCAACGGCAGCCCGGTCACGTACACCAACGGCAACGGTGGCGGTGGCGGCAGCGGCTACGGCGGCGCGATCTTTGTGCGCGACGGTGGATCGCTGACCGTCATTGGTTCGACCGCCGCCAGCAACAACGGCGTGGCCGCCGGCACCGGAGGGACCGGCGATTCCAACGGCGCCAGCGGCAGCAACGGCCAGGCCGCCGGGTCGAACCTGTACCTGATGTCCAGCGTCAACGCCGTGTTCGACGGCACCGGCACCACCACGTTTGCCGGCACGATCTCCGGCAACGGCAGCGTGATCAAACAAGGAACCGGCACGCTCGTCCTTTCCGGCGCGAATACGTACGGTCACACTGAAGTCAACGGCGGCACATTGTCCGTCAATGGCACGATCCTGGGAGACACCACGGTCGGCGCCGATGGCACGCTCGGCGGTAACGGCGTCATCTACGGCAGCGTCCAGAGTGACGGCGTGGTCGCCCCGGGTAACTCGATCGGCACCCTGAACATCGCCGGCAACTACAACCCCTCGCATACCGCCCTCACCCGAATTGAAATCAACGCCAACGGCAACACGCCCGGCGTGAACAACGACGTGCTGGTCGTCCAGGGGACCGCCAATCTCAACGGCAGTGTTGACGTGCGAGCCGCTGCGGGTTCCTACACCAACGGCACGCAGTACACGTTCCTCACGGCCGCGTCCGGAATCAGCGGCACGTTTGACAGCGTAACCGACGATCTGGCCGGTTTTCACTTCCAATTGTCGTACGAAGACTACGCAGTGCTGTTGACGCTGTTGCGCGATACCACGGATTACGCGGCGTTTGCGGAGACAATCAACCAATTTGGCTCGGCGAGTTACATCGACTTCAATTCCGCCAACGGCGACTTGCAAGGGCTGATCGACCAACTCAACGCATTGTCTCCCAACCAATTGCGGCAGGCTCTCTCACAACTCACGCCGGAATCGGTCGGCACCATCGCCCAACTGGGAGTGCAGAACACCACGTTTCTGAATCTTCAATTGAGTCGGCAGTTGCGTCCCGGCGGCGGCAACGTGTCGGAGGTTCCAGACGGGGACGACGATGTGGCGGCCGCGCGCGGCTTGTCGCGCGAAGCCAAAGTATTCCTGGCCAGCTTCAGCAACAGCGGCGACGCCGGGCCGGTAATCGTCCGCGGTCAAGACGGCGGCTCGATGTACGATTGGACCGCCTGGACCACCGGCTACGGCATGGGGGGCGCGGGCCAAAGTGATGGCAACGCCGCCGGTGGAAGCTACGGCTTGGGGGGCGTATTGGTCGCCGCGCAACGCAACATCGACGAGGACCATTTACTGGGGATCTATGGCGCCTACACCGGCTTCTCACTCAACACCGACGGGCCGCAGCAATCCGAGACGGCCAATGCGGGCCAGCTCGGCAGCTATTTCCGCGGCGGCGACGGGTTTAACTACTACCTGTTGGCCGCGTCGCTCGGCCCCGACAGTTATAAATCAGCGCGAGCCATCAGCATCGGCAATATCACCGGCACCGCCGAGGGGAGCTACGGCGGGTGGCAGTCGAATATCTGGCTGGAACGGGGTGTGACGATCAACCGCTACGGCTGGAACATCCAACCGCTGGCCGCGCTGAACTACGTTTTCCTGCAGCAGAGTGCCCACACCGAACATGGCTCAGGCATTACCGACCTGGACGTCGATTCCGCCGATACCAACGCGCTGCGCGGATTGGTGGGGGGATATGTGTCGCACAGTCTCAACTCGCGTTTGGGACACGCGTTGTCGGTGGACGTGCGTGCGTTTTGGATGCACGAGTTTCTCGAACCCGAGACCACGGTGAACTCCAGCTTCGCGGCGATCGGCGGGCTAACCTTTGCCGCCAACGGGTTGAACTTCGGCCGCGACTGGGCCATTCTTGGCGCCGGGGTGAAGTGGGATCTCACGTCGCAACTAGCGCTACTTGCCAACTACGATCTGCAAATCAACGCCCGGCAGTCCGCCAATTATGGCACGGGAGGGTTGCAGTACAGTTGGTAAAGCGACCGGTAGGATTCTCGGTTATTAACGAGACCCTTGCTTCCTTCCATATGGAATGCCCTCTGACGAAAGTTGCGATAGCGCAACCTGAAAGGAGTACCCCTCAATCCCTCCCGCCGCGCCGCATCGCGCGCTGGATATCCCGCCGCACGCTGTCTTCCTTCATCTTGTCGCGCTTGTCGTACAGCTTCCGCCCACGACCCACGCCCATCAGCAGTTTGACGCGCCCTTCCTTGAAGTACATCTTCAGCGGCACCAGCGTCAGGCCCTTTTCGAATGCCTTGCCGGCGAACTTGGCGATTTCGCGGCGGTGCATCAGCAGCTTGCGCAGCCGCTTGGTCTCGTGGTTCATTTGGTGCGAGTAGACGTACTCGGGTACGTCGCAGCCCACCAGCCACACTTCGCCATCCTTCACGCGGCCATACGCCTCTTCCAGCGACACCTTGCCGCCGCGGATGCTTTTCACCTCGCTGCCGACCAGGACGATGCCGCATTCGAGCGTGTCGATGATCTCGTACTCGTGCCGTGCCCGGCGGTTGTCCGCGATCAGCCGCTCGTTCTTGTCGCGCTCCGTCTTGCCCCCCTTGCCGCCCGATGGTTTGGCTGCCGGTTTCGCACCCTGTTTAGACGAGGCGGCCTTGGCCGGACTCGGCTTAGCGGCGGGCTTCTTGGCGGCAGGTTTTTTAGGCGGCGGCGACGTGGCAAGGACTCCCTTGAAAATGCGGCCTCGTTCTAGAAAGGCCCGCTGACTAAGTCTAGCGACACGACTAGAATGCCTCTAGTACATGGCCCCCGCGCCTCGAAACAGTCCGTCGCTGCGAAAGCCTCCATGCAGTCACTTCCGATTGTCCAGCCTGACGCGCACCTGCAAGAAAGCCCGCCCGCTCGGCGGCTGCCGCCTTGGCTGCGCCGCAATGTGCCGGCCGGATTTGGCGTGCATAGCACCGCCCGGTTGCTCGAAGAACTGCACTTGGAAACGGTGTGCGAAAGCGCCAAGTGCCCGAACCGGAGCGAGTGCTGGTCGCAGCAGACCGCCACGCTGATGATCCTGGGCGACACCTGTACGCGCCCCTGTGGGTTCTGCTCGGTGAAGAAGGGTCGCACGCAGCCCCCGGCGGCCGACGAGCCGGATCGCGTGGCGGAAGCGGCCGCCCGGCTGGGCTTGCGGCATGTGGTGATTACGTCGGTGACGCGCGACGACCTGCCCGATGGCGGGGCCGAGCATTTCTATCAATGCGTGTTGGTCGTCCGCCGCCGCACCGGGGCCAGCGTCGAGGTGCTCACGCCCGACTTCATCCATTGCCGCGATGCGCTCGCCCGCGTGGTGGAAGCGGCCCCCGAGGTCTTCAACCACAACACGGAAACGGTCCCCCGCCTCTACCGCACCGTGCGAGGGCGGAAGTCCGACTACCGCTGGACGCTCGAACTGCTCCGTCGCGTCAAGCAACTCAACCCGGCCATCAAGACCAAATCCGGTCTGATGCTGGGCCTAGGGGAAACGCGCGACGAGTTGCTGGAAACCTTGTGCGACCTCCGTTCCGCCGGCTGCGAGCTGCTGACCCTGGGTCAATATTTGCAACCGACGCGCGATCACCTGCCGGTAGTGCGCTACGTGCCGCCGGCGGAGTTCGACGAGTTGGGGCGGCTGGCTCAGCAACTTGGCTTCGAGCGAGTCGCCAGCGGCCCACTGGTGCGGAGCAGTTATCACGCCCGCGAAATGGCCGAAGGCGCTCAATAGCCCCGGGCTCCGCCCGGGGGTGAAGTGCGAGTTCGGCCGACGGCAAGTGCGCGCGAACAAACATGGCCTGACGCGCAAGCGAACGAGCAAGCTTTCTTCCGGGTGCGACCCCCGGCCGAACCCGAGACTATGACGCGCTGGCAGAGCGGTGCGACGCCCCAGAATTAACCGCTTTGGCCTGAGCCGCTGGGGCATCACTTCACTGCGCTTCGTTCTGGCCCAGGCACGCGAGCGCCCATTCGCCCCCCTCCTTTGTCCTGCCTAAATTGGCGTGATTTTTTCCTGGCGCTCGGCTATAATAAACTGCCCCAGCCGGCGGGTGCCTCAATGGCCCGCACGGCATGGTTGCTACCTACCGGCGGGGTCGCCTTGGCCTTGCCCTATGCTTTTTCGCGATGCGTAACACCGGCTGACTGACACGGCCACCGACGCGGTCCTCAGCGGATACCCGCCTATGACGCGCCAGCACCACGACCGCCGACGCTTTGTCGCAGGGCGACTCGTTGCTTGCTGCGTAATTTTTTCGGCGATATTGGTGCTGGTTTCTGCCACTTATCGTTCAGCTCAAGCGGCGGACGCTCCGGCGGCCATTCCCCTGGCGGCGGCAAATGCCCCTACGGCGGACAAGGATAAGCTCGACCCGGCCGCCCTGGATTTCGTGTCCACCAAGATCAAGCCGCTGCTTTCCGCCCGTTGCTACGAGTGTCATAGCAGCCAATCGAAAAAGGTCCAGGGAGGGCTGCGGCTCGACAGCCGCCATGCGATTCTCAAAGGGGGCGAAAGCGGTCCCGTCGTCGAGCCGGGCAAGCCGCACAAAAGCATGTTGATCGACGCGGTCAACTACCGCGGCGATTATGAAATGCCGCCCAAGACCAAAATGCCCGAGGGGGAAATCGCCCTGTTGACGAAATGGGTCGAGATGGGTGCCCCGTGGCCCGCCGATGCCGAAGCGCCGGCGGCCGTAGCAGTCGCCAAGCCGTTCCCTCTGCAAGAGCGCAAAGCAAACCATTGGGCATGGCGCGCTGTAACCAATCCACCGTTACCGACGTTGCGCTTGCAAACTTGGCCGCGGCGCGATCTCGATCGCTTTGTGCTCGCGAAGTTGGAAACGGCCAACATGCCCCCTGCGCCGGCTGCCGATCGCCGCACGCTGGCTCGCCGCGTTTATTTCGACCTGACGGGTTTGCCCCCGTCTGCACAGGCGGTGGACGAGTTCGTGGCCGATCCCACCCCTACGGATCAGGCGCTGGAAAAAATAGTCGACCGGCTGCTCGCCTCGCCGCAGTACGGCGTCCGCTGGGCGCGCCACTGGCTCGATCTGATGCGATTTGCCGAAAGTCGGGGGCACGAATACGACCAGGACGCCGCCAACGCCTGGCAATACCGAGACTACGTCGTCAGGGCACTCAACGCCGACGTGCCGTACAACGATTTTGTGGTCGAGCATCTCGCGGGTGATCTGGTCGAGAAGCCGCGGCTAAACCCCGAAAAAGGTTTTAACGAATCAGTGCTGGGTACCGGTTTCTGGTGGCTCGGCGAATGGGTCACGTCGCCGATCGACGTCCGCCGCGACGAGACCGACCGCATCGACAATATGGTCACCACCGCCAGCACCGCCTTCCTGGGCGTGACGGTCGGCTGCGCTCGCTGCCACGATCACAAGTTCGACGCCATCAGCACCCGCGATTATTACGCGCTGGCGGGATTCGTTCAAAGCTCCACGTATCGGCAAGTGCCGTTCGAGACGCTGGAGAACAACCGCCAGGTGGCGAGCGACCTGTGGCAAGCCCGCGGTAAGGACGATGCCGCCTTGCGCACGGCACTGGCCGCGGCGCTGCGTCCCGGCGCGTCGGAAACGGCCGGCCTGCTCCGCGCGGCGCTGGCAACCCGCCCCGGTGCGACGGTGAAGGCTTCCTCCCCTGCTCTACCTACCGAGCGGGTGGCGCTGTGGACGAAGGCGATTGACGACGCGCGGCGCGATGTGCAGAGTCCGCTGGGGATTTTCGCCGAAGATCCGGCGGCCAGGAACAACGCGGTGGCCAACAACGCCACCCAGCCGCCAATGGTGGTCGACTACGGCCGGCTCGATCCGAAGGATTGGTGGCAGGATGGATTTGCGTTTGGCCCTGGCCCCGTCCGGCGCGGCAGCCTGCGATTGTCCGGCAACGCGCAGCATCCGGTGGCTGGCGTAGAACTGCAGGGGTTCGCACACCGCGATCCGCTTTGGACCGGACTGCGGCTGGCCGGCGGAACCGAAAACGAGCCGGGCGAACTGGAAAACCTGCCGCGCCCGGGGCAAACCCTTTGCACCCCCACGTTCACGATCGAAAGCGGCCGGCTGCACTACCTGGTGCGCGGGCGCGGAGCGCTGCAAGCCGTGGTGGGCTCGCACCGGATGATCTATGGTCCGCTGCACAAAGAAATGTTGCTGCGGTTCGACACCGGCAGCGAGCCCCGCTGGGTCACGCATCAGTTGGGGCGCTATAAGGGGCTGCGGGCCCACATTGAGTTTGTGCCGACTGGCGACGGGCCAATGGACGTGTTTGCCGTAGCGGACCGCGCCGGCGTGCCGCCGCTGCCACAACGATCAAGGCAACAACTCAGCGACTCGCTCGTCGGCAACCGCAAACTGCCCCAGCCGCTCGACGCCTTGGCGGATCAGTTCCAGGCGTTGCTGCTTGCGGGCCTCGATCGGATGGCGACGGGCAAAGCGGCTCCCGACGCCCCGGCCAATGAAAGTTCCGCCAGTGAAATGTCCCCCAGCGAAGCGTGGGTGACCGACTGGATGATCCGCCATCCAGAGTTGTTCGCCCCAATCGACGCCTCCGCGGCTGCCCAAGTATCCGCCGCCGCGGCTGCGTTAAAAGCGGACGAGGATCGCCTGGCGCCGAAGATTCAAAAAGTTTCGCACACCGCGCTGGCCATCATGGACATCGGCAGCGAAGACGAGCAACTGCTGCTCCGCGGCAACAGCAACACGCCCGGCGGATTGGTGCCGCGGCGGTTGATTGAAGCCCTGGCGGGGCCCGAGTCTCCCAGCTATCCGCGCGGCAGCGGCCGCTTGCAGTTGGCCCGGCAGATGGTCGACCCGGCGGCCAATCCGCTCATCGCCCGCGTGATCGTCAACCGCATCTGGCACCACCTGTTCGGGCGCGGCATCGTGCCGACCGTGGACAATTTTGGCGTGCTGGGGCAGTCGCCGTCGCATCCTGAATTGCTCGATTACCTCGCCACGCGGTTCGTCGCCGAAGGCTGGTCGCAGAAACGGCTGATTCGCGAGATCGTCACCAGCCGCACGTATCAAATGTCGTCGAAGCCGGCCGACCCGCGGGCGGAGGTCGAAGACCCGAACAACGTCCTGTTGCACCGGATGAACGTCCGCCGGCTGGAAGGGGAAGCGATCCGCGACGCGATCCTGTCGATCTCCGGCCGGCTCGATCAAGGGATCGGCGGGCCATCGGTGCCGATTCACCTGGCCGCGTCCGCGAAAGCCCGCGGCCTGCCGGGAGATGGTCCGCTCGACGGCAACGGGCGGCGCAGCTTGTATCTGGCGGTGCGGCGGAACTTTTTGTCGCCGATGCTGGCGGCTTTCGATACCCCCGCTCCGGCCGGTCCGGTGGGGCGGCGGAACGTGTCGAACGTGCCGGCCCAGCCGCTGATTTTGCTCAACGACCCATTTGTCGTCGAGCAAGCCAAGCGTTGGGCCAATGCGGTGCTCGCTGATCAGGCGGCCACACCCGAGGCGCGGATCGGCCGGATGTACGCCGCCGCGCTGAGCCGCCAGCCCGAGCCGGCCGAAGTCGCTCGCGCTCGCCTTCCTGCAAACGCAGGCGACCGCCTACGGCCTCCCCGCCGACGTCTGGAAAAAAGACCCGCAACCCTGGACCGATCTGGGGCATGTGCTGTGGAATGTGAAGGAGTTTATTTTTGTGGATTGAGGAAAGGGCTGTCGGCTATCGGCTATCGGCTATCGGCTGTCAGCCGGAGGCGATACCTGAAGGCAGAATTGTCTCATGAGTGAAACCAGAACTTTGAAAACCGACGCCGTACCCCACAGCCCAAAGCCGATAGCTGACAGCCGATAGCCGACAGCCTCCCCCGCCATGTCCCACTGCCGCAAATTCATCGATGCCCCGCTGACGCGCCGCGAAATGCTCAGTCGCTGCGCGAATGGGTTTGGCGCGGTCGCGCTCTCCGCTTTGCTGGCGGAGCGGGGATATGATTTGCTGGCCGGGGAGAATGCGCCGGCGGCGGGGCCCGACGGCCCGGCGGGTCGCGTCAATCCGTTCGAGCCGCACCCGGGGCATTTTCCCGCCAAGGCGAAGAACGTCATCTTTCTCTACATGGACGGCGGGCCCTCGCAGGTCGACACGTTCGATCCCAAGCCGCTGCTGACGCAGTACAACGGCAAGCCGTATCCGTCGAAGATCGAGCCCACGCAGTTCAACAACGTCGGCAAGTCACTCGGCAGCCCTTGGAAGTTCAAGCCGTACGGCCAGTGCGGCACGCCGGTCAGCGACTTGTTCCCGCACGTCGCCCAGCACGTCGATGACATCTGCGTAGTTCGCTCGATGGTCTCGATGTTCTCCGAGCACACGTTCGCCAATTACTTTCTGCACTCCGGCTCGGGCATCCAGGGCCGCCCCAGCATGGGGTCGTGGGTCAACTACGGGCTCGGCACCGCGTGCCGCGATCTGCCGGGGTTCATCGTGCTTAACGGCGGGTTGATTCCCCCCGGCGGCTACGACAATTTCAACAGCGGGTTTCTGCCCGCCACGTATCAGGCGTCGGTGTTTTCCGCCCGCGGCGAGCCGGTGGCCAACGTCCGCCCCACCGAGCGCACCGCCGGCTTGCAGCAGAACAAAATGCAGTTGATGCGCGAGCTGGATCAGATGGCGCTGAAGCGAATGGGGGACCTCGACCCGCTGGAATCCGCCATCGCCAACTACGAGATGGCCGCGCGGATGCAAACCGCCGTGCCGAACCTGATGAACCTCAGCGACGAAACGGCCGAGACGCTGGAGCTGTACGGCATCAAGGACAAGTTCGGCAACACGCAGACGTACGGCAAAATCTGCCTGCTCGCCCGGCGGCTGGTGGAGCGCGGCGTGCGGTTCATCGAGCTGACCTGCACCAGCGGCAACGGCGACCGCTGGGACCAGCACGGCGGCCTCCGCGCAGGGCATCAGAAAAACGCCCTATCGGTCGACCGGCCCATCGCCGGGCTGCTGACCGACCTGAAGCGCCGCGGGCTGCTCGACTCCACGCTGGTCGTCTTCGCCGGCGAGTTCGGCCGCACGCCGTTCGCCCAAGGATCCGACGGCCGCGACCACAACCCCTTCGGCTTCTCAATCTGGCTGGCCGGCGGCGGCATCAAAGGGGGGATGACGTACGGCGAGACCGACGAGTTCGGCTACCGCGCCATCCGCGACCGCGTGGAAATCCACGACCTGCACGCCACGATGCTGCATCTGCTGGGCATCGACCACAAACGCCTCACCTTCCGCTTCAGCGGGCGGGACATGCGGCTGACGGATGTGAAGGGAAACGTGGTGACGCAGATTTTGGCGTAGGCTTCCAATTATCAGTGGGTCGCCATGATTTGGTGCGCGCTCATTGCCTTCCAAAGGTCGTGTTTTGCTGATTGACCGGCCGTCGAATCGGTGTTAGTTTGATTGGTCTTCGTGATGCGTTCTTTGGCAATTGAATCAGCACGTGGAGTCTGAAAAGAGCCACGGCCAGCGGTCAGCACCCGAGGATTGGACAGTCCCCGGCCCTGCGTGACTGGTACAGAGAAGCCCGTCGAAACGACGCCGGCCAATGTGGTGAGTCCAATTTATTTTGCGTTTCCCTATAGAATGCATACCAGTGATTATTGCCAGGCGATTTAGATTTCTGGCAAGGTTTGGCATCACTCACCTTCCTTTGTTTCAGACAACGTGAGTTTTTTCAGACGTAATAGGTTGCAAGCGGGGCGTCGAAGAAGGTGGTTTGCGTGGTTTCAGACAACGTGATTTTTGCCAGTCGCTGTAAGCTTGCCGTTTTGATGCTCCCCACCCACTTCCACCTGTTTCAGACAACGTGATTATTACCAGTCGCTGTAAGTCAGGAGCCCCACCCCATGACCCAGCCCACTGACGAGTTTCAGACAACGTGATTATTACCAGTCGCTGTAAGATATCGGCCGCAGAATTGTTGAATGGATGACAGCATGTTTCAGACAACGTGATTATTACCAGTCGCTGTAAGAAGACGGCCTTGAATCTCTCTGGCCGCAAAGATCGCGTTTCAGACAACGTGATTATTACCAGTCGCTGTAAGCGCCTTTGCGCCGCCAATGGTGTCGTGCTGAAAGTAGGTTTCAGACAACGTGATTATTACCAGTCGCTGTAAGGTCGCGCCCTTTGCAAGTAACCCCCGGTTTCAGGTTTCAGACAACGTGATTATTACCAGTCGCTGTATGGGGCGTCTCCGTAAACGCTTCGACCAATTGGAGTTGGGAATCGCTTTGCGAGAGCCGCCTATTGATATGGCCGGCAATAGTTCGGTCGTGATAGTGGCTAGTTGCAATGCTCATCACCATAATGGCTTGCGCCATGCGAGCGGCTGCGGCTTTGTGGTAATAACTCTATGCCCCACACGCTAGCCATCGATTTCGGCTCCCAATACATCGGTTTGGCGCTGGTTAAGCACGGCACGGAAGTGCCGAATCGCATACTCTATGCGGCCACGATCAACGTCGCCGCCAAGCCACTCGCGCAGTTGGTGACGCCGCGCGCCCAAGTAAGACGGATTCGGCGAACTCGCAAGACACACCAGCGCAGGCTGCGGCAATTGCAGGCCGCCATCGCCGGCACTCTCGGAGCAGAGCAGCTTGTCCGCTTCTGCGGGCGTCGCGGCTATTCCTATGCCGTGGACCCAGAGGGAGAGCCGGCTCCCGGGTTTCATGTGCCGCGCGCTCAATTCTTTTCCGCCCTGCGGCAAGAAGTCGAACGGGTCATTCCGGCCGCGGATCGACCACGCGTCATGCTGGCTTGCACAAAACACTTAAACGAGGCCTGTGATCGCGATGCCGAATTACGGCCGGCCCGATTTGAAAATCGCGGCCCCAGCAAGTGCCAGTGGCTTGGCTGTCACCACAACGTACCCCGGGCTGACAATGATTATCTCGGGCGAATGCAACAAGCGATTTACGTCTGGCTCAAACCGGTCTTCGATGTTTCCACCGATCCCGCCCGCCTGCGACGCTCAGTCGATCACTGGACCGCGGAACTCGATCAGTTGGCCCACGCCTACTCGCACACAGAGAAGCTGACGGGTGACGCCAGAAAAGCAGAGCGAAAGAAACTCACCGCGCGACGCACGCGGATCGGCAAAAACCTGCTTGCTCGGGTGCGACGTGAGGCCAGCGGGGAAGTGGCCGAGGCGTTCGCCACCAACTGGTCCGAGCATTACAGCCGCAATCTGACCGACATTGTTTCCGGCAAGCAGGGAGGACGGGTCCGCTATTGCCGCCAGCATTCCCGACAGTTCGTCGATGAGTTCCTGGCCGGCCGCGTGATTCCGCATCGGATGGATGTCACACCGGCCGATCTGGTGTCACGCCGGCAACAGATTCTGTTCGATCGTTTGTGGCGGCTGGTGGAAGCCCGGTTGCTGCCACTGGCCGGTGGCCGCATCGATCGGGTGGTTGTCGAGCGAGTGGCATTCGATGTCTTGGCGGGTTCGTTTGAAAACCGGCAGAAGCTGTCTGAGGCCAAGGCGGACGGAATGTATTCTCAGGGGCCGATGTTCGGTTTTGCCAGTCGGCGCGACATGCTTAGCGCGGAGTTCGCCGGCAAATGCGCCTACTGCTTCGAGGAGTCCGCGACCGATCAGGTCGAACACCTCTTGCCACGTAGTCAGTTTCCGCTTGACTCCTACTTCAATGTGGTACCGGCGTGCGCCCCTTGCAATGCGCGTAAGGGCGCTCGTAGTCCGGTGGCCGCTGGCATGTCGATTAGCGATGGAGCGTATGAAGCGTATTGCGATTATGTTAGCAGTCTGGCCGTGCCCCATATTTTCCATACGATGAAGAAGGGCATGCTGAATCTGCTGCGGAGGTCGGGCAATGTGGACGCCGAACGGATGCTAGGCATGCTAGCCAACAATCTGGTGACGATCACAAACACGCAGCGTGGTCCGAGGCCGTTGGCTCGCTATTTAGCGACACGATTGGTGCAAGTAACAGGCCATCGTCCCGAAACAGCTTTTCGGGCAGGTCGGCACACGGCGCTCTATCGGATGGCGCTACTGCCCGACTACGACAAGCAAGCGGAAAAACAAGCTGGGGACTTGCGCAACCATGCGGTGGATGCGATCATGTTGGGCTGTAACCTACCTTCGGTCACGGCGCTGGAGAACCCTCGCTGGACCATCGGAACACGCGATCTTTCGCAATGGATCGAACGAGTACGGGCGGCGGGACCGGCATTGTCAGACGGCCTGCCGCTAGTCGAGGGGCCGGCAGCGCTTCCCCACTTTGAGCATGGACTAGGAGAGGGATATATCTCTATCGAGTTGAGCGCGTTCAACTGGAACCAGTCTCGCAAGGCGACTCATGGTCTCGATCCATTCGCGCTCACCCCTCAGCGAGAACCGCTGAAACGCATTCCTGCGCAGGATGTCTTGCAGGGACTCCTAAGCGACACTCAACGAACAATACAGATTCGTGCGATTGCCAAGCCGGGGTTGCGATTGTTATTGGAACGTGATCCGACGAAGGCCGCACTCCGGTTTGTGGAATGGCTGCAACGGACTACTCGATCCGGTTTATTGCAAGGGACGATGAGCCGGCATCCAGCCGACGTGAGCCGGCGGCAACTGCTGGAGGATTTCGCCAGAACTCCAGCGGCTATCATTGTCGCGGGCGAACATTCGATACCTTGGACGATAGGCATTCGCTGTCTTATTGCTGGATCGCGCGGCAAGGTCGATGCCACGCGGTGCAATGGCAATGGTGAAATCATCCATCGCTACCAGTCGCAGCCGACCATTCGAGAGGTATACGTCGGCTACGCACAGAACAAAGGCGCGATTGACCGAAGTGTTCCCATTTTCCTGTTCGTCAATCAGGCTCTGGCGGTATTCTGCGGTACGATGGCGAATCGGCACCCGGTGGACGTTCCGGCCGGCAGCCCGCTTTTAGGCCGTCCACACGGTTCTCGCCAGCCCTACAAAGAGTTTCAAATCGCATGGCAGGCGGCACTCGATGAACTTTGTGCGCGGTTGGGAATCCGCGTGCGCATGAAGTTGGCTCAGGGTTGCGTAATCGAAAAGACTGATGGCACGAAGTTTCAATTGCGCAACTTCGATAAGTCGCAGCCCTGGATGAAGCCGGATTCGTTTCGGAATATCTATCGGATCCATCGTTCGCCATTGCGAGCAATCGCTGTGGCAGATTGCTGATTGAAACAATCGGGCGCATCGATGAATCAACGCTTCGAGAACTGCGTGCCGCGTCTTGCGCCGCGGAGGCCGTACTTCTTGCGTTCTTTCATCCGGCCGTCGCGGGTCAGCAGGTGATTTTCACGCAGCACGGGGCTCGTTTCGGTGTCGTAGATCATCAGGGCGCGGGCGATGCCCAGTTTGCAGGCGCCGGCCTGGCCGGTCGATCCGCCGCCGTTGACGCGGATGATCACATCCACTTCGTTCCGCTTGCCCGCTTTTTCCAGGCTCACCAGGACGTCGTTGCGATCCTTGACCAGCGGAAAGTATTCTTCCAGGGGGCGCGATAGAGACAAAGCTGCCAGGAACCATTTCTGAACATTACTTCTTCGCGAACTAGCGACGCGCGAATTGGGATATCAAGACGATGACGATCAACTCCATTGGTCGGGAGAAATAAAATGTCTCAGAAACTCGGCCCTGTAACCACCGGCATCTGGGAGAGCTATTTGATGGCGATGGACGAAGTAACCGGCCGTCTGCAACGAATCGCTGGGGCAATGGACGAGGCACGGATTGCCTACGCCCTAGTTGGCGGTCAGGCCGTCGCGCTCTGGGTGGCGACCAAGGATCCCGCCGCCGTTCGCACCACCAAGAACGTCGACATCCTGCTCCGCCGCGAGGATTTGCCAAGAGCACGAGTCGCGGCCGCCACGGTCGCGCTCGATTACTTCGAGGTCATGAGTGTCGGGATGTTTCTCGAACGCTCCGATCCCAACCCGCGCAAAGCCGTACATTTGTTGTGGGCGGGAGAGAAAGTTCGGCCTGAGTATCCGTTGCCTTCTCCCCTGGTGGAGGAGGGCGAAATGTTGGAACCAGGCAAGCAGGTCGTCTCACTGGCCGGACTGGTTCGCATGAAGTTGATGTCCAATCGCGATCAAGATCGGGTTCACCTGCGAGACCTGATCGAAGTGGGCCTGGTACCGCGCGATCTGCTTCAGACTTTGCCGCCCGAGCTGGCAAGTCGTCTCGATGCATTGCTGAGCGAAGCCGGCCGCTAATCCGTGACTTTGAAGCGGCGCCTTGAATTCGGCAGCTGTTCAACGTGGACACTGAAGCAAGACCCAGTCGTTGAATCCCGCGCAGCAGGGCAACGCGTTACCCTCGCCCGGGCGCTCTCTGAAGGAAAGGGAGTTCGGCACTGGGGCATCGCTGCGATCCGCCGCCAGCCACGAGTTAGCATGTCCTAGATATAGTACATCGGCTCGGCATGGCTGCCGACGCGTTCGACCAACTCGGCGAACGTGATCGAGCCGAGCACTTCGCGCAGCGTGCGGTCTGCTTCCTGCCAGGCGCCGAGGATCGCCCGCACTGAGGGGGTCTGCTCGCTGACGTTGCTCTCCGGCGTGGATTCCCCCTCGATGACAGCCATCACCATGCCCAGCGAAATCTCGTCGGGCGAGCGCATCAATTGATATCCGCCGGCGGCGCCGCGCGTGGTGGCCACCAGGCCGGCCCCTTTGAGCTGCAGCAGAATCTGCACGAGAAACTGCGGGGGAATCCCGTGCGTCTCGGCGATCTCGCGCAGGCGAACCGGCTCGCCCGTGCCATAGCGCAGGGCCAGCTCGAGCATCGCCACGCAGGCATATTCGGTCTTGGCGGATATTTTCACGGTGTGCTTGCCAGCTACGCGCAACGATCGAAAGGGGACTAACCTTCGGACCCTGGCGTGGCGTTGGCTCCCTCTGAAGTTTCCGCGGCCGGCGCTTCGAGCGTGTGCAGGCCGCATTCGGTCTTCGCCATGCCGCTCCAGCGGCCGGCCCGTTCGTCTTCGCCAAACATCACGCTCCGCGTGCAGGGCCAGCAGCCGATGCTGGGATAACCCTGGTCGTGCAGCGGGTTGTACGGAATGTCTTCTTCAGTAATCAACTTCCAAATGTCCTTCTTGGTCCAGTTGGCCAAGGGGCTGATTTTCACGAGGTTGAACTTGCGATCCCAGCCGACCACCGGGGCCGCCGCGCGGTCGGCGCTCTGGTCGCGGCGGATGCCGCTCATCCAGGCGTGCATGCCGCGAACCGAGTCGCGCAGCACCGTCACCTTGCGGTCGAAGCAGCATTGGTCTGGATTGGTGCGGTAGAGCGGGCCGCCGTGCTGGGCTTCGTATTCCGCAATCGTCGTCGCCGGCCGCCGCAGTTCGACCTCGATGCCGTATTTGCTGGCGATCCGGTCGCGCAGCTCCAGCGTCTCGGCAAATTGATAGCCGGTGTCTAGGTTGAACACGTAGGTCCGGGGCTGGATCCGGGCCAGGTAATAGAGGATTACGCAACCTTCCGGCCCGAACGCCGTAGCCATGGTCAGCCGGGGGAAATAACGTTCCACTGCGAACCGGATGATCTCTTCCGGCAGGGCATGCTCCAGTCGCCGGCTATGCTCCGCCAGTTCGGCCAGCAACTCGGGAGTCCCCTCCAATTGGAGTGGTGCGCCCGGCTCGGACTGTGCGGGTGGGGCAACGTCGGCGGGCCGGGCCGCGGGGCTGTCGATCGAGGCTGCCATAGGACGAATCCGGCCAGGAGAAGGTGCGATGCTCATGAAAGTGAGCCAAATCTAGTAAAATGCCCGAGGTTTCGGAATCATACTAATGTTTATTATCAAAGTCAACTATAGCATGGTTATCGTCTGGTTGGAGGGGCGGACTTCAGTTTGTGCGGGTCGTGCAGGGGCTGTCGGCTATCAGCTATCGGCTATCGGCCGGAGCCTTTCGTCCTCAAGCCTCCAGCCTCAAGCCTACGGCCTGTACGCCCCGCCTGTTGACGACTGCCGGGCGGCGCGTAACCATCGAGTGCCCTGTCGAGGCGCCCGGCCGTTTAATTCGGGCGCGAATCAGTTTTGGCTCACTGTTAGAAGAATTAGGCGGGAGACTATTTCATGGCGGAGAATGTCTACCTGGCGATTGATCTCGGCGCATCGAGTGGCCGGCATGTCGCGGGTTCGTTCGACGGCGCGAAGCTGACGCTCAGCGACGTCTACCGGTTCGACAACGGATCGGTACACCTGGCGCCGCACATGTACTGGGACGTGCTCGGGCTGTGGCAGCATATCCAAAAAGGAATCCGCGCCGCGGGAAGCCTGCATGGCGGCCAACTCCGTTCCTTAGGCGTCGACACCTGGGGAGTCGACTTTGGACTGCTGGCGAGCGACGGAGAATTGCTCGGCAATCCGCATCATTACCGCGACCCGCGCACCGTGGCGATGATGGAGCGCGCGTTTCAGATCGTGCCCCGCGCGGAGATTTTTGCGCAAACCGGCTTGCAGTTCATGGAACTCAATTCGCTCTATCAATTGCTGGCCATGCACCTGGCCGGATCGCCGGTGTTGGAACAGGCCCATTCGCTGTTGTTCATGCCCGACTTGTTTCACTGGATGCTCACGGGTCGCAAGGGGAACGAGTTCACGATCAGCTCCACGTCGCAGTGCTACAACCCGGCCACGCGCGGCTGGGCGACCGATCTGCTCTCCCGACTGGGCATCCGCGCGAATCTGTTCGGCGAAGTGCTGCAACCGGGAACGCGGCTCGGGCCGCTCACGTCGCAAGTGGCGGCCGACACTGGGGTGCAGGGGGTCGAGGTCGTACTCCCCGGCACGCACGACACCGCCAGCGCGGTGATGGCGGTGCCGACCGATCAAGCACCTTCCACAAAACCGACCTGGTGCTACATCAGCTCCGGCACTTGGTCGCTGATGGGTGTGGAAGTGCCGCAGCCGGTGATCAACGATCGCTGCCGCGAATTGAACTTCACGAACGAAGGGGGCGTCGGCGGCACCATCCGCCTGCTCAAGAACATCTGTGGCCTGTGGCTGGTGCAGGAATGCCGGCGAGTTTGGGCACTGGAGGGGGCGGATCACGGCTGGGCAGAACTTACGCAAATGGCCGCCGAGGCCGAGCCGCTGCGGTCGTTCATCTTTCCTGACAACTCCCTGTTCAATGCACCATCGAACATGCCCGAGACGATTCGCCGGTTCTGCCGCGACACGGGCCAGCCCATTCCAGAATCGAAGGGTGCGATCATTCGCTGCGCGCTGGAAAGCCTGGCGCTGCGCTATCGGCAGGTGCTCGGCGATCTGGAGGAACTCGTCGGCGGCAAGATTCAAACGGTGCACGTGGTCGGCGGCGGCACACAGAATAAGCAACTCTGCCAGATGACGGCCGACGCCTGCCAGCGCCGCGTAGTGGCCGGCCCGGTGGAAGCAACCGCCGTGGGGAACCTGATGATGCAAGCCGTGGCGGCCGGCGACGTGCGCGACATTACGCAAGCCCGCGATGTGATCCGCCGCAGCTTTGACGTCGAGGAATACGCGCCGCGCGATCGGGCCGAGCGGTGGGATGAGGCGTACACGCGATATTTGAAACACGCCAATTGAACCGTTCAATTCCAAGCGACAACAATCCATTTTCCATTCAACACCGTAGACGCACCACATGATCAACATCGGCATCGCCGGCATCGGCTTCATGGGCATGATCCACCATCTCAGCTACCAGAAAATCCGCGGCGCCAAAGTTGCCGCGCTGTGCGAGAAAGACCCGGTCCGGCTGGCCGGCGACTGGCGTACGATCCAAGGCAACTTCGGCCCCCGCGGCGAGCAGATGGATTTGAAAGGAATCTCCCGCTATAGCGAATTGGACGAGATGCTGGCCGATCCCAAAATCGATCTGGTGGACATCTGCCTGCCGCCGGCGTGGCATGCCGACGTGGCGGTGAAAGCCCTGGCCGCCGGCAAGCATGTGTTCTGCGAAAAGCCGATTGCGCTGACTGCGGTCGACGCGCAGCGGATGGTCCGCGCGGCGGCCAAGGCAAAACGACTCCTGATGATCGGCCACGTGTTGCCGTTTTTCCCGGAATACAATTTCGCCTATCGGGCGATCAGCAAAGGCCGCTACGGCCGGTTGCTGGGCGGGCATTTCAAACGGATCATCTCCGATCCCAGTTGGCTTCCGGACTTCTGGAAGTCGGACCGGATCGGCGGGCCGATGCTCGACCTGCACGTTCACGACGCCCACTTCATCCGCCTGGTGTGCGGCATGCCGCGCAGCGTAACGGCCGTGGGAAGGATGCGGGGCTCGCTGGTGGAGTTCTTCAGCTCGCAATTGCTGTTCGACAACCCGCGGTTGGCGGTCACCGCCACCAGCGGCGCGATCGGCCAGCAAGGGCGATCGTTCTCGCACGGCTACGAAATCCACCTGGAGAAGGCGACGCTGTTCTTTGATTTCTCCGTGGTCGACGGCAAGGGCGAGCTGTCGATGCCCCTGACAGTGGTCGAGTCCAACGGCAAGGTGCTGCGCCCCGATCTCGGCGCGGGTGATCCTGTGCTGGCCTTCGAGGCCGAGCTAAAAGAAGTAGTGGCCGCCGTGCGACAAAATCGCCAATCGCCGATCCTGGCCGCGGCGCTGGCGGCGGACGCGGTGACGATTTGCCAGAACGAGGCCAAGAGCGTGGCCACGGGGAAGACGGTGCGGTTTTAAGGGCCCAAGTAGGTTCCGCCTGTCGGGCGGTACCTTGCGCCGCGAGCAGGCCTGCCACACCGGTTGTTCACTAGCCCGAAGCGCGAGCGAGGGGGCACACGTTACCGTCACTCGCTTGCACGTCGGGCTAGTGAGAGGGTTTGATTTGGCACGGCTGTAGGGCCGCGCAACTGGGGCTTCACTTCTCTGCGCTTCGTTCAGCCCCAGGCACCCAGGCGCTTGCTTTTCGCCTTCCCGCCACGGCGCCATCGTTCCAGGTGTCGTCTCTGGAATGCGTGGACTCTGCGGACCAACAGGTTCTGCCAGCACGTTCGGTGCAAGCTGGCCGCTACAACCCTCGCTAGCTGAACTTGTCTGTCGATGGTGACGGTTGTGCCGGTTCTAGCGAAAAAAAATCTTTGGACCGTTTTTTGACCGCGGCGAATTCGTGTCCTATATTCCAAGTGGCCCTCGAACCAGACCCGTTCGTTGGCCGGGGCGTACGTTCAACCCAACCCAGTGCTTCGCTCGTGCGACGGATCGCCGGCCCTCTCCCCTTTCTCAAAGGGATGGGTGGCCCGATCGTGTCGTGGCGGACGGAGCTTAACTCCCACCGCGCGGACGGCCGTGCTCCACTCCCCACCTGGGTCCTCGACGATGCCTCAACGCTCGCTTGTTTCCTTCCTGGCGGCCGCTTGTTTTTGGTCCATCCTGGCTTTGGCCGCCTTCGCGGCAACTCCGGTCTCGGCGCAGATTCGCATCCTCCCCGAGCATGCTCAGGGATCGCTCTCGGTCCTCCAACGCGGAGCCGGGCTGGAGAATCAACGTCGCTGGGGAGACGCGCTGACGTTGTACGAAGACTCGTTGCGCGAATCGCCCGACGATCCGTCGGTGCGCGATCGGCACGACGTGGCCAAGATTCACTACGATCTCGGCCGCCGCTACCACGACGCCAGCTTCCGCCGCGACCTGCTCGCCCAGCAGCCGGCCGAAGCGCTCGACGCCTATGCCGAAGTTCTGCTGAAGATCGACTCCCACTATGTGGCCAATGTCGATTGGCAGCAGTTGACCGCCTGGGGGAATCGTTCAGTCGAGATTGCGATTGGCGAGCCGTGCTTTGCCGAGGCCCACCTGCGTGGTGTCTCCGCGGAACGGATAACCGCCTTTCGCCAAGGCTTTGCCACGCTGGCCCAGGGGCAGGTGATCCACGATCGCCAGGACGCCCGCGCCTACGTGGCCACAGTGGGGCAGTTGGCCCAACGCGAATTGGGGGTGACCCCCACGCCGATCATCCTGGAATACCTGTGCGGCGCGGTCGACGCGCTCGACACGTACTCCGCCTACCTGACCAGCGATCAGCTTCGCGACGTGTACGCGCAAATCGACGGCAACTTCGTCGGCCTGGGAATTGAACTAAAGTCCGACGCTGATGCTCTGTTGATCGTCAACGTGATTACCGACAGCCCCGCCCAACGAGCCGGCATCAAGGCGGGGGATCATATCCTCCGCGTTGGTCCGAAATCGACCCGCGGCCTGTCGACCGACGAAGCGGCCAACCTGCTGCAAGGGGCCGAGAACAGCGACGTGAACCTGCTCGTGGCCACCGGCCAGGAGGAGCCGCGGCCAATGACCATTCGCCGCCAGCACATCGAAGTCCCCAGCATCGACCATGTGAAGATTCTGGACGCGTCTAACGGCGTCGGCTACATGAAGCTCAACACCTTTCAGCGCAACACCAGCCGCGATCTGGACGCTGCCCTGTGGAACTTGCATCGCCAGGGGATGCGGAGCCTGATCATTGACCTACGCGGCAATCCGGGCGGGCTGCTTAGCGCCAGCGTCGAGGCGGCGGACCGGTTCGTGGCCCAGGGAACTATTGTGTCCACACGCGGCCGCAACAAGCTGGAAGACTTTGACTACACGGCCCGGCAGCCCTCCGTGTGGCGGGTGCCGCTGGTGGTGCTGATCGATTCACAGAGCGCCAGCGCCAGCGAGATTTTTGCCGGAGCGATGCGAGACCATCATCGGGCCACGATCGTCGGCAAGCGGAGCTATGGCAAAGGAAGCGTGCAGGGGATCTTCCCGCTCGCCGCCGCCGGCTGCGGCCTGCGGTTGACCACCGCCAAGTTCTATAGCCCCAGCGGCCGGCCGATCAGCAACGTCGGCGTGACCCCCGATGTCGTAGTGCAAACCGCCGCCCGGCCGACCGATGCCGGCCTGACGCCGGACGGCGCCCCGGATGAGTCACTCAGCGCGGCGCTCCAGGTCGCCCGCAATAGTGTGGCTCAACGGTAAGGGTTGTTGGCTATCGGCTGTCAGCATGGCGGAATGCGCTGCCAGACAGCGCCGTTTGCGGATCTTTGGGGCGTTGCCCCA
>JAIOQB010000429.1 GCA_021413585.1 Planctomycetia bacterium | reverse complement strand
TTCGCTTCGCGGCGGCGATAGATGGCCGCCATTTCGCGCCACGGCGGGGCCGCCGTCTCGCGGGTCAGCAGATCGCGGAACACCACGCCGTAGCGATCGAGCAGTTGCGCGGCCCAGCGCTCGGCCCGCTGCTCGGGCGTGGCCGGCTTGAAGAATGGCGGAAATCGCGACCAGCGCACACCGCTGGCGCCGGCCGCCGCGCTGGCGCCTGCACGGCGCGGCTTGAACCGCCGCGGCCGCCACGGGGACGACTTGCTCTTCGAGATCAACCCCCGCACCGCGCCATACCCGTCGGCCGTGGCCAACCCCAGCGCGGACAGCTCGCGCAGCACGCTTTCCAATTGCGATGGCAGCAGATCGGCCGCCGCCAGCAGATCGTCGAAGAACAACGCCCCGTGCGTGCGCAGCGCTTCGTATACTACCTGTGCATCGCCGCGCGCCGATTGCAGCGGCTCGGCCCGATCGGGGGCGAGCAGCCAGCCGAGATCAGCCCGCACCACCAGCGACAACGGCGTGATCCGGGTCAGCAAGTGCCCGCCGACAAAACCATCCGGCTTCTTGATCGGCGGCGTCAGCCGGCCCCACACCAGTTCGCCTCGCTGAAAGATCTCGTCAAGCTGGCACGCATCGTATTCGATCGACCGCGCCGGCAGGATGAAGCGTTCCCACGCGGCAGCCGGCGCCTCGAACCCTTGCAACTGCTTAATGACCTGCTGCGCACCGGCGCCATCTTCCACGAGCCGGCCCGCCTGCGCCCGCTGGTGCCTGACGAGAAACCGCTGAAACACTTCGGGCGGCACCGGCTGCACCTGGCGGCGCAGCCCGTCGAGCGTCAGCCGATGAATGCGGGCGAGCAGCCGCCGCTCGCACCATTCGACGCCAGCCGACGTCGAAGTGAATTGTCCCCGCAGCAGAAATCCTTCGATCTCCAGTTCCTCCAGGGCCTGCGTCACGGCGGCGACGGGCAGCCCCAGATCGTCGGCGATCCGTTCGGCGGTGGTGGGTCCGACAATGCTCAGCCGCCCGCGGACGATCCAGCAAATCGCTTCGTCCGATTTGACCTCGCGCTGCAGCTCCGGCGGCAACACGATATTGGGCGACATTGCCGCAGTGGGAAACGCCGATCGGCCGATCGGCTCCTGCTCGGCTCCCATCCAATGCGGTTGCCGGCCCGGCAGGTTCAATCGTGCTGCGCGGCCGGTGGCCACCAGTTGGTCGAAGTACAGAGCCCACGGTTGCCCTTCGATCTCAGGCAACACGCCGGTCGATAGCAGCAAGTCGTGCAACTCTTCGGCGTCGCGCACCACGGGCCACGCCTCGGCACACACCTGGGCGATGGCGTCGGGATCGAGCCGGGCCAGATCGCGCACGTCGTCGGCACGGACCATGCGGCGCGTCGCCACGGCCCTGGCGCGGCGTTCTTCGAGCGGCGCGTCGTCGAGGAACGCATACGGGTTAGCGTTCAATAACTGATAGCTGAACGGCGACGGCTCGCGCGTGTCGCGGGCGATCAACTCAATCCGACCCGCTTCGATTTCCTTGAGCACGTCGAGCAACCCTGGCAGATCCATCGCCTCGTGCAGGCAATCGTCAATGGTCTGATGCACCAGCGGATGGTCGGGGGGCTCCAGATCGCCGGTGCGATGCTCGAAGCAGGCGTTCTGCATCGGGAACACGGAGGTCAGCAAATCGTCGGCGCGGAACCGCTGCAGCGGCGGCGGCACTTTTTTCCCGCCCCGCTGCCGCAACACGGCCAACGCCCTGGTGGCATTCCACCGCCAGCGAATGAGGAACATCGGCGCGGCCAGCAACGCTTGCACGAGCAGATCTTTCGCGTTGTCGCTGCCGAGCAGGCCAAACAGCCGATCGATGGCAAAACTATGCTGCGGGCCGATCGAGAGCACCACGCCATTGTCGTCGGCGCTGGCTTGCAACTCAAAATCGAACGACCGGCAAAAGCACTTACGCATCGCCAAGCCCCACGCCCTGTTGATTCGCGAGCCGAACGGGGCGTGAATCACCAGTTGCATGCCCCCCGATTCATCAAAGAACCGTTCGAACACCACTTGATTCTGGGCCGGCACGAGGCCAATCGCGGCGACTTGGGCCAGGGCGTATTCCACCGCCTGCGACGCGCTCCAGTCATCCGCACCGCACTCGTCCTTCAGCCACTCGATGGTTTTGTCACGCGACTGGGCCGCCTCCGACGCCAGCCGGACGCGGAAGTCCGACACCTCGCGGGAGAGTTCCTTGGTTCGCCCCGGCGCTTCGCCCAGCCAGAAGGGGGCCGTGGCGGGCGCGCCGTGCGTATCGCGCACCGTCACCTCGCCGCCGCGGACATGGACGATGCGCCAGGAAGTGGTCCCCAGCAGAAACACATCGCCGGTCTGGCTTTCAATGGCGAAATCTTCGTTGAGCGTGCCGACGAACGCCCTTTCGCCTTCGGTCACCACGCGGTAATCGGCCTGCTCGGGGATTGCGCCGCCGGAGGTGATCGCGGCGATACGCGCCCCACGCCGCGCTCGCAGCCGGTGGTGAATCCGATCGCGGTGCAGATAGGCCCTGTCGTGCTGCTGCGGGGCAAAGCCCTCGCTGAGCAATTTTACGATGGCGTCGAAGCTCTCGCGTGTGAGTGTGTGGTACGGCCACGCCTGACGCATCAACTCGAACAAGTCGTCTTCGTCAAAATCCTCGCACGCCGTGGCGGCGATCATCTGCTGCGCCAGAATGTCCAGCGGCGCCACGGGCATGATGACCTGATCGAGCTGTCCCGTTCGGACCGCTCGGACCAATGCCAGCGACTCCAGCAGCTCGTCTCGCGTCAGGGCAACCAGCCGCCCCTTGGGGATTCGTCCCAACGCGTGCCCAGCGCGGCCGACTCGCTGCAGGAATGTGGCGATCGAGCGGGGCGAGCCGATCTGGCAGACGAGGTCGATGTATCCGATATCAATGCCCAACTCCAACGAAGCGGTGGCGACGATGGCTTTCAACTCGCCCGCCTTGAGACGCTCTTCGGCCTTTAGCCGGATCTCGCGCGACAGGCTGCCGTGATGGCTGGCCACATGCCCTGGGCCAAGCTGCTCTTCGAGATAGTGGGCCAAACGCTCCGCCATCCGCCGCGTGTTGACGAAGATCAGCGTGCTGCGATGCTCGCGGATCAACGTGCTCAGCCGGGCATAGATTTCCTGCCAGCTTTCGGTGGAGCAAACCGCCGAGAGTTCGCTGACGGGGACTTCAATTGCCAGATCGAGATGCCGGACGTGCCCTGTGTCGACGATGTTGCAGTTCGGCTTGTTATCTTGTCCGACGTTGGGAGTGCCGACGAGAAAGCGGGCGATCTCTTCAATGGGACGTTGCGTAGCGGACAGTCCGATGCGCGTCGGCGGCGTTTCGCACAATCGGTCGAGCCGGGCCAGCGAGAGCGTCAGGTGCGAGCCGCGCTTGTCGCGGGCCAGGGCGTGGATCTCATCGACGATCACCGTGCGGACGTGGCGAAGCTTGTCGCGGCTCTTCGGTCCGGTCAGCAGCAGATACAACGATTCGGGCGTGGTGACCAGAATGTGCGGCGGCTTGCGGAGCATCGCCTGCCGTTGCGAAGTCGGCGTATCGCCGGTGCGGACGGCAATGCGAACCGGCTCAGTTGTGCAGCCGGCGGCGCGGGCGGCGGCGGCGATCTCGTCGAGCGGCTCTTCCAGGTTGCGGCGAATGTCGTTGCTCAGGGCCTTCAGCGGCGAGACGTAAATCGCTTCCGTCTCGTCGCGCAGCGTGCCGTCCATCGCCTGGCGCATCAGGCGATCGATGCAAAAGAGAAAGGCGGCCAGCGTCTTGCCGGAGCCGGTGGGGGCAGCGAGCAGCGTGTGCCCTCCGGCGGCGATGTGCGGCCAACTCAGCCGCTGCACGTCCGTGGCGGCCTCGAAACGCCCCTCGAACCACCCGGCGACAATCGGATGAAAAAGCAAATCAGGCATGCTTTGAATTATAGCAAAGTGAGGGCAAGAGGGAGGGGCGGTTCTTGTGAGGGGATATTGCCTTGGGCTGTGGCATAATTAATGCTGTAAGGAAGGGGCGAGTCCAGGCAGGGAAATGCATCGAGGAAAACCCGTAGTTCAGCAGGCGGAGGGCCTTCACTTTGAAAAGACGTATCTTGGTGGTTGACGATCAGGGGGCGGCACGCTGGGTCGTGTCGAAGCTCCTGGAGCGTTACGGATACGACGTGCATGTGGCCGACGGCGGCGCCAACGCGATCAGCGCCGTTGACGGCGGCGATTTCGACCTGGCGATTGTCGATTACCTGATGCCCGAGATCGATGGGCTGACGGTCTTCCAGCAACTGCGCGAGCGGCGGCCCGGGTTGCGGGGGATCTTCCTCACCGGCCATTTAGATAATGGAACCGCGGCCGCGGCGCTGGAGGCGGGGTTCGACCGGGTGGTGGCCAAACCGGCGTCGGCGGAGACGTTGCTGCCGCTGTTGGAGGAACTGCTGGGGTCGCCGAATTGATCCCCCGATGTTTTTCGCCGGGTGCCTGGGGCAGAGCGCAGCGATGCCCCAGAATCCAATGCTGGGGCTTTACTTCGCTGCGCTTCGTTCAGCCCCAGGCACTCGCCGGTAATTTCTGAGCGATCACGATTTTTCCAATCTGGTCGACTTTCGACCAACCCGCCGCCTAGGGCCTCGCCACCGCGCTCAGAATCGGCTGGCCTACTTCCTTTCCGTCCAACTCCAGCACGCTGCGGCTTGGCTCGGGCACAATTTTCGCCGCGGCCGGCTGGCCTGCTTCGTTGAGCACCATGGCAAAACCCACGGGGCCATCGACGCTGGGGACTTCGATCGTGATGCCGCGGGTAGTGCGCTCGATCTGCGTCGGCTGCGCGCTTTCAAACGCCCGCTGCCAGGCACCGAACGCCGCGTCGTTGCCCAGATCAGTGCCGACGCGAACCCACAGCGCGACCACCGGCCAAGGCAGCGGAGCGGTCGTCGCTTGGGCCGTGCCAGAGCCGAGCGCCGCGGTCAGCCGGATGCAGCCGAACTGGTTCTGATCGTCCACCAGCGAAATCTGCGCGATGCGGTTGTCGCCGGTCGTCGCCGCCATCAGCCGCACGCCGACCGCCGCTGTGTCGTAGCGAAAGATGACCGGTTGCCCGAGTTGAATCGGCACGCCTTGCAGCGGGACCGCCGTGGTCCTGCCGCTTAAATCGATTGCCGTTCCCGCGATGGTGATGGAGTGGACGGCGCGAGGGAGGACCAGATGAGCTTCCGGCGTGTTGGACTCGCCCGCTTTCGAGTTGTAAATGGCCATGGCCAGCGCGTCGGTGGTTCGCTGCGCTCCAATCCAAAATGGTGTGAGATGCGTGGCCTTCATTTGGCCGCCGGCGCCGCTGGCATGTTTCTTCACGCCATACGGATTGTCCTGATCATCGGCGCGAAAAAAGCCGCGCGGCGCCTCGCGCTGCCCCGCCAGATCGATCGCCAGCGGCACGTCCTCCCCGCCATAGCCGGCGCCGAGCGTTGACAGGCCCACGTCGCGGAAGACCATGTAGGTGCGCGACTGGCCATAACCCTCGCCCCAGCTTTGGCGAACCAGGCGCGGCAGGTGCTGCACGTTGAGCGTGTGCAACTCCTGCGGCGGAGTCCATTCGTTCCAATAGGGCTCGACTCGTTCCGCTTTTCCCGGCGTCGGGGTGCGCAACCAGCCGTTGACCCACATCTGCCAGTCGAGCGCGCCCCGGCCGCCAAGAAAATCATACGTGCGGGCATACGTCCCCCCCATCCGCTCGGTGGCCGGAAACCAGTTCAGCGCGATATCGGTCCACAGCAGCCGCAACAGGGCGTCGGCCTGATGCCGCGTCCGCTCGTTTTGACTGTACACAGCCAGCAGCGTCAGAGCATTGATATCGATTCCGTAATACGTCGGGCTGACGCACTCATGCAGCCCGTGAGCCGCCGTCGAAGAATAGACTTCATCCAGCCGCCGCTGGCCTTCTTCGGCGATATCAGAGCGGCGCAGTACTTCTCCGAGCACGATCAGGTTGGCCGACCGTGTCAGCGCGATGTTGGTGTAAGTGGTGGGGACCCGGTGGCGCAACACCCCTTCCAGGCCATACTGCATCAGCACCGTCAACTGCTGCTGCGCCTGCAGAGGAACCCAGTCGCGATGCCGCAACCAGATCAGCAGGGCGTCGTGCATGCAAAACTCGGCCGCGTTGGGATCGTCGACCTTCGCGTCCTCCCATCGCCACCGCAAATTGCCAAACGTCTTGCTCCGCGGATTGCGATCCTGCATGCGAGTAAGCAAATCGAACAGCCGCGGCAGCCGCTCCGGCGATTGCTGGGCTTCGACCAGCGACAAGGCGTAAGCCATGATCTGCCGGCAGCCGGTTTTGCCGCTGGGGTCGGAGTTGGCGATGCTCTTCCAGAAGCCCTCCTTCTTGCGGACTTCGTCGAGGCGGAGCGCATCGCGCGAAGTTTGCGCTTGGACTGGTGCCACCCACAGGATGAGCGCTAGCGCCGCGGCGATGGCCAGCCAGGCGAGGAGCGTGGATTTGAAGATGGCCACGCTGGGGATGGGTTCTTTGCTGCGAAACATCGTGCGGCCTCCGTTTGTGGTGGCAGTTTATAGTACCCATCACGCTCCGCGTGATGCCAGATGTCGCCCGGACATTTCCTATCCTCACGCGGAGCGTGAGGGGTACTTTGAGTTACGTTGGACTATCCCGAAACGTCCGATACACCCCCCGATTCGCATCCCACAAATAAACATTCCACAAGTGCGTGCGATGCATGATCTGTGTGTTTCTGCGCAGGAACAGTTCCATCCTGGCACCGGTGTGCGAAAAGCGAATCTGCTCGCCGCGGAATGGGAACTGCTCGCGGTCGATGGCCACCCAGACGCGGCCATGCTCGGCGCACAGCTTTTGAAACTGCTCGACGGAATAGATCACCCCCGCGCCGGCCCCGCGCTCGACCAGTCGGCCGTTCTGCCGCAGCACGAAGTCGTACACCAACGGGATGTGCATCTCGTAGTCGACGCGGCCAATTTCCATCAATGCCCCCTTGGCGTGCGGCTGCGTGACCACGATCAAATCGCCAGGGCGAAGCTGGCTGCGAATGTACTGAAACGCACCGTTGGAATCGGCCAGCAGCTTCGTGCTAAAGCTGCCCGGCAATCGCCACGGCGACCAGGAGACCAGCGTGCCGGCGAACAAGATTCCAAAGCACGCAAACGACGCGAACGTGAGCCGCGAGACGTCTGGGGCCGTCCGGCCCGCCGGGCGCATTGGCGTGTTGAATCGTGCCTCAGCCCGGCGCCGCCCCCACTGATGCATGATCTCATCCAGCCACGCCAACCCGGCCCGCGCGTTGTCGATCGCCAGTACCATCAGCAGCGGAAACAGCCAATACACATACCGCACGCTCACCTGCGTCACCATCAAGTTGAGCATCAGGATATTGCCGAAGAACAGCAGGTGCAGCGCCAGCACCACACGATTCCGCTCGCGCAGCGCGGCGGGCAAGCCCAACAGGAACATCAGGCTCAGCGGCAGGTGAATCCGCGAATAACTCAGGAAGATCGTAAGAAAGTTGTACGGTTCCCACAGGTGCGGGCCGATATCCGCCTGCATCGTGGTGGAAAAACCTTCCAGTCGCGTCATGGTGTGCGTTTCGTAGACCGCGTAGTCAACAATGATGATCGCCAGCGCGCACACCGCGGCAATAATCAGTTTGATATTCTCCGGTATCGTTTTCTTACCGGCGAAGAACAGGTAGCCCACGCTCAGCGGCACCGCCATCACCGCCGTGATCTCCTGGCTGAGCGTCGCCGCCAGGAACGCCGCGACCGTCAGATACCGATAGCGCTGCGACTGCTGCGTCACAAAACCTTTGCAGAACCAGTAGGCAGTCAGCAGGGCGAAGAACTGCTGCTGCTGGTAGAACCGGATCATGTGCCCGGTCATGAACATCTGCGGATGAATGAGCGTCAGCACGAATGCCGCCATGCCCACCCAGGGACGCTTGAGCAGCCTGGAGCCGCAGAAGTACATCAGCATCGCGGTGGCAATGCTAAACGCGACCGTGGGCATGCGGGCCGCCCACAGATTTTCGCCAAACACCCGCACCACGGCGCCGGTGATGTAGTGATACAACGGGCTGCGCGTGTACCAGACCGCCGCAGGGACGTAGCTGGGGATGCCCGTGCGCGACACGGAGAGAATGGCGTGCAGCGACGGATTCTCATCGTAGTCGAGCGGCTGGAAATCCAACTTGTATGCCCGCAGGAAAAATGTCAGCACGCAGAGCCAGATCAGGGCGAACGTCCAGGCCCGCGTTTTGGGGAGTTCGTAAATGGTGCACGCCAAGCCAACAAATATCGCGCGCAGCCGCGTTCCGCCCACCAGTCGCAACACGCGCACTCCGCCGGCCAGCACTCCCAACGCAACCGCCGCCACGATGCTCCACAGCCACAGTTTCGGCATGAAGAACCACAACTGTTCGCTCCTCTCGCCAAACGTGGTCTGCAGGACGACCACAGCGGCCAGTACGCATGTGAACGCCAGCAGGGCGTCGAACGCGATGCCGCTCAAGCCCTCCGCCAGCGATGCTTTTTGCAATGACTTTAATTGCGATGCCCCAAATGACCCTCTGCGGCCCGGCCACCACGATCCCACGGCCAGCACTCCGGCGAACATGCAGAGGCCGCCACCGGTCGTGACCACCGCCGCGCCGCACCACGCAGGTAGAAACTCTAGTTGTGCCGGCGCGCCGCGATATTGCAGCTTCGTCAGCGCCTGATCCGCCTGTAGCGCGGGGCCCGCCTGCTGGGCATCGACCAGCGGCTGATCTGCACCGCCGGCGGCCTCCAGCATCCGCGTTTTGCAGGCATTGTCCGCAAACAGCGCCAGGCTGGCGCCATCGCGGAACGTGGCTTCACCGTCCACGGCGATTTGCCCCGGCCAGTTGGCGGGGTCCGACGTCGCCGGACGATTCAGCCGCAACTCGATTGTGTTCACGCCAGCGTGCAGCAGCTCCGCCAGGTTGTACGCCACGAACGCGCCGACCGCCCGGTCGTGGTGCGTCATCAGCGGCTTCTGCATCTCCAACGCCCAGGATGCGTCGTCCGGGCGGATCGAGTGTGTCGGCGTCTTGGCAATCGACTTGAAGCGGTTCTTGTCGACGCCCGGCGGCTCCTTCGGCGCCCCGCGATACTGCCGGGCAACGAACTCGTCCCCCACGTCGTGCGAGTACATCTGCTCCGGGTCGAGCCATTGATCGCCGGTCCGCTTGTTGCCGTAAGTCCATTCCCCCATTTCAAGCCCGCGGTCGTCGGGCGTCTCGGGGTAGCCGCGCTTGCCGTTGACGAACAATTCAAAGTTGCGATTCGTCGCCAGCCGCATCCACGCTTCGTCCGGCACGCGGTCTAACCGGACTTCGTACTGAAACCATACAGACTGCTGCGCGTTGGCCAGCGGATGCCGCAACCATTGGCCGGCAAACGCCGTCGAGTAGATGCGAGGGTTGAACGCCCGCAGCGGCTCGCCCGACGGAGCTTCCGACAACGCCGCGTGCCGCCAGGCGAGCGTGCGGTATTCAGGGCTCCACCAATCGACATCCTGCTGATCCGGCGCGTTGACTTCCGCCCGCCACTCGGTGTCGCTGGCCAGCGAGATCACCTGGCCGTTGAACAGCGTCACGGCGCCGTCAAACCGCACCTTGGCCGGCGCTTTGCGCGATTCGACCTCCAGACCGATCACGTTGGCTCCCGCGTGCAGGTAAGGTGTCAGGTCGATAAACACCGGCAGCGCGAAGCTTTGATGATCGGTCCATTGATACTCGCGGGCATAGTTGAGCGACATCGCCACCTTGGGCCACGAAATCCATTGCCCTCGCTCGCTGAGGCTGGTTTGATACGGCCGCGTGGGACGCCACATCTGCTGCCAGCCGATCGCCCGGCCGTTGACAGTCACTTCAAACCCGTCGCACGCGGCCACCGCGATCCAGGCGTTGCGAACATGCCCAGCGAGCCGGAAGTCGCGGCGAAACAGCCCGGTGTACACATCCATGCCGTTGGGCGACGTGGCCTGAATCCACGCTCCCTTCATTTCGCTGTACGGACGCAACGGTTCGCGGCGCAGCTCCCACCATTTCATCATGGCGTACGTGCCGAACAGGGCGGCGGCGATGATGAGCCCGGCAAGCACCATCGCCTGACGCGGCGGAATCGGCAGCCTGCGGCGCTTTTTGATTTGTGAAGTGCGTCGAGTTGTGATGCGAGAGTTGATCGGCGGCGATGCAACCTTGTACGGCTCCGACGACGTGCGGCGCAAGAGCGTTTCGCGAACCTTTGGAGATAGCTCCACTCTGGTTAGCGCCTCCTGCGACATCGGATCGGCAGGCTGCGCCTTTTCGGGTGCCTGGGGCAACGCCCCAGAAGTTATCGTTCGGCGCGACTGGGGCGTGGCCCCAGGCGCCCTCATCCCGTTGACGACAGGCAGGGAATCCAACGTATCGGCGTCATGCTGTGGGGGGACCGCTTTCAAGGATTGATCACCTTTCTGGCATGCGCGATGGCGAACGTGGTGTTCCCCAGCGCGGCGTCGGCCACCAGCGCGTTCTGATAGCAGGCCGACACGGCGGCTTGCTTCGACGGAAATTGGAAATAGCGATAAACGGCCTGCATCCGCGCCGCCAACTGGGGGACCGCCGCGTATCGCCCGCATCGCAGGTACGCGAACTGCAGAGCGTAGTTGGCTTTTAGATTGCAAGGCTCGATCGCGAGCACTTTTTCCAGCAGTTCGACCGCCGCATTGGTGCGGCCGGCGTTTAAGGCGTCGATGGCCGAACGAAGAACGGCCCGGCACGCCTCGCGGCGAATGGGACTGGAGGTTTCAGGATCGGCCACGAGGCGTGCGTAAACTCCGTCGGACTGCTGGCGCTTGCCGTCGAGTTCATCGAGCGTGGCGCGATAGAGTTGCGCTGCCCGCGTATTGCGCCCCAGGGCATCTTCCAGCAATCCGGTTTGCGCGATGTAGGACGTATCCTCGCCCAGCGCCGGCAGCTTTTTTTCGGCCCGCTGCATGGCGTCGAGCGCCCCCTGGTATTCCCCGCGGGCAGTGCAATCGGCGGCGGTCGCCAGTTCGGCGGCGGTCGCAAACGACCACGCGACGCCCAATATTCCCAACACGAAGGCGGCTGCTGAAAAAACCGCCGTCATCCGCACCAGCCGGCCGATGTCCAGATATCCGCGCGGCGCGCCGATGGCAGTGAGCAGCAGCAGGATCCCCGCCACCGCGCCGACCCAGCCGAGCCGGATGAACTCGAAAAACTTGTTGGAATAGCCGAGTCGATCGACCAGATTCGGCAGCCGCGCCAACGACAACTCGCTCGGCTGCCATTCCGACATCTCTATCGGATTGACGCTGCGCGGCGGCTGAATCAGCGATACCCGGTCCAACTCACCGTCGATCCGGTAGCCGACGCTCAACGCCAAATCGCCTCCCGACCAAACGAGATTGCGATGCTGGCCTTCGAGCCACGCCGCATCGCCCGCCACGGACGGCTGCCAGTTCATCACGATATACGGATACGTCAGCAATGCGGCCAACCACAGACTGGCGACCACGAGCCCGGCGGAGCCCGCCTTGCCAAGCGCCCACAGGATGACCAACGCGGCCAGCACCGCGACCGTCAGCAGGCGAAACACGATTGTCACGCGCGGCTCGGCGACGTGGATCGTGGCCGGCGACGTGGACAATGGCTCGGCGCCAATGGGGATCACGAACCATTGCACGGCGCAACTGGCCAGGCAGGCCCCCAGGCCGGCAAGCGTGATCATCTGCACGATGAAACGGCGCATGGTTTTACCGGTCGAAAAGTTTTTTGGCTTCGGGATACGCACCGGTGGCTACAGGGCTCGGCTCTGGACGTGGCTCGCCCGGCTGCGGAACGTGAGGGCGCGGCGTGCTCTCAAGCTGCGGCGACTGAGTTTTTACTGGGGAAGCAACAATCTTGTCTCCTGGCTGAAGCACCTGATACCCGTCGGCGATGATCTCGGTTCCCGGCGCCAAGCCCGACACCACTTCAACCCACTCTTCCGAAACCTGGCCGATAACCACCTGCTGGGCACGGAACGAGTTCCCCTCGACGATGTAAACAATCGCTCGGCCGGCGGTGACAGACGTGACGCTGCCGGCGGGGACCGCCAACCCGTGCCGATCGACCGACACCTCGGCAAAACCGGTGAGGCCGGAGACCACTTCGCGCATTTGCTCAGCCTCAACGAGTTGGATCCGCGTGTTGAACGTCGCCGGCCACTCGGGCGAGCCGGTCCCCAGCGGGCGAATCGGCCGGGCCGCTTCCGGGCCGCCAGGGTTGTACGTCACCATCGGCTTCACCTTCCGCACGCGGCCGGTGAACACCTTGCCGGGAAACGCTTCGAGCCGCACGTTGACGGTCGCTCCTTCGGCAAACCGGCCCATCGTGGTTTGATCGAAATTGCCGCTGAACCATTTGCCCACCGCTAGCACAAACGCCGAAGTGCCGGGGTTCTGGTTGTATTCTCCTTCGTGGATCAACACTTGCGCGACCATGCCGTCGGCCGCCGCGTAGATTTTGAAATCCTTCATTTCTTCCGTGTACCGCTGCAGCGCCAACCGGGCCCCTTCGAGTGCCAGCTCGGCCGCGCGAATGCTCAGCGGCCGGCCTGCTTGCGACATTTTGATTCCCTCTTCCGCCTCGCGCAGCGACGCCGCGGCCTGGTTGGCGGCCAGTTGCTGCTGGATCAGCGACTCGGTCGACAGGATGTCCTTGTCTCGTAATTGGCTGTACATGTCGACCAGTTGGTTGGTCAGCTTCACCTGGTTCTGCGCCCGCTCCAGTTGGGCTTTCACAATCTCGGGCCGTTCCATCTCCATGTTGTAGACCGAGCCGATGCGTGCCCGTTGCACTTGCACTTCCGCGGCGGCGATGGCCGCTTTGGCCTGCACGATTTTGTTCTCGTGCAACGACGAATCGAGTTCGGCCAGCAGTTGACCCCGCGTGACGTAATCTCCTTCCTCGACGTAGACCTTCGAGACGCGGCCATCCGGAACGATCGGCACGCGCACCGGTTCGCTTTCCATCAGGCCTTCGCCCAGGTATTGGCGGTTCATGTTGCGCTCCGCCACGCGGGCAGTGGTGACGGGAAACGGTTTGCCGCTGGCGCGCAGCACCGCAGGGTAGCCCATGCCGGAGGTGTACGTCCGATTGGCGGGGCTCATGTACGCCGGCCGGACGACATACCAGCCGACGGCGCCGGCCGCGAAGAGCGTGACGCCGATCAAGACTGCGGTGCCCAGGTGGTTGAAGATGGATGGAAGTTTCATGTTAGTGCCTCGTTGTGTGCCTCGCTGGAGGAGTCGCCCGCGGAGCGTTGTGTTCGGAGTCTCGTCCGATGTCAAATTCGCGCCGCGGTCGACAGGGGTCGATGTGTAGGTTTCTCGTTCCATGTCTCGCTCGCTGCTTCGTGATTATTGGTTTGCTTGGATGGCATCGGTTGCGTGGCAAGCGATTCGGCGGCTGCCGGACCAGTGGCTGGTCGAGCGAACCGGCTCGCGACGAACTGCGGAGCAATTGCCACCGCCACGCACACCAATTCCACACTGAGCTGCACCAGCCGCCACAGCACGGCGACGACCACCGCCACCGGCGCCGGCATCCACAAGCTCAGTTGCAGCACCAGCGTGGCCTCGCGCACGACCAGTCCACCGGGCGCCATGACGGCAAACAGTCCAGCGATCCAGGCAATCGCGTTGGCCGACAACGCGGCCAAGAAAGGCACATGATGATCGGGCGCCACCGCGCCGATGACGGCATAAAATGCCACGCCGTTGACAAGCGACAGCGCCACGTAGGCGGCAAGGCACGCCAGCGAGGGGATTGCCCGGGGCCGCGCCATTCGGAGCGACGCAAAACGCTCAAGCATCGCACGGCGCCGCTCGGGCAGTCCCCACCAGGGCAAAAACACGGCCGATCCCATCAGCACCAGCAGCAGGCCACCCACGGCGATAATCGCGATCATCCGTGTCGAAAAGATTCCATCCACGCGCAGCGCGTGGTTCCCGTAGTACGCCAGCCCCGGCAGGCAGATCACAGCCCAGGCGGCGATCGTCAGCAGCATTTCCAGCGCCATGCTGGCAACCGCCACGGTGGAGGGGATGCCATGGCTGACGGCGTGCAACGTCCGCGATCCATAATGCCACACGCCGCCGGGGAGCCAGCGGCAAGTTTGCGTCGTCAGCCAAATGCGAATGGCCGTGCCGGCTGGCAGCGCATGCCCCATCGCTTTAAGCACCATGTTCCAGACATACGCGTTCACCGGCCAGTAAACCAACGTCAGCGCAAACGCAAATAATATCCACGACAAGCGGAACTCGCCGAGTCGCCCCGAGATTTTGCCCAGCAACGTAGCCAGTGCCGGCACCAGGCAAACCGACACGCTGGCCACCACGGCCAGCGTGGTGAGCGGCTTTACCAGTCGTTTGTGTTTCGCGTTCATGAGTTGAGGTTCTCGGAGGTGTCGAGTCGAGATTTCAGTCATTGCTCTCAAACGCAGCCGGCTCACCGGCAACGGCAGCGCGTACTCGCGCGATGTGCGGCTGCGGCCCGGCCGCGTCGTTGACCACGGGAACGGCCGCACGCTGCTGCGCCGGCTTCTTCGCCAACAGTTGGTAGTACATCCCCTCCAACTTTTCCGTCAGCATGGTCCAATCAAACGCCTCTTGGGCATAGCGATAACCGGCGTCGGCCATCTCCGCCGCGCGTTGCGGGTCGTTGAGCATGCGAATGATCGCGGCGGCCAGCTCGTGCTCGTTCTTCTCCTGCACCAGCAAGCCCGTGATGCCGTGATGCACCACGTCGGGGATTCCGCCGACGGCGGAGGCCACCACCGGCTTGCGATGGGCAAAAGCCTCGATGGCCCCCACGCCCAGCCCTTCGGTGTCGCCGTTGTCGTCGATGATCGAAGGATTGACCCACACGTCGCACTTGGCGTATTGAGCGTCGAGTTGCTCGTTGGTCACAAAACCCAGGAAGCGTACCGCGCCGTTGAGCTTCAGCGTCCTCGCCAGCGACTCCAACTGCGGCCGCTGGTCGCCGTCGCCGGTGATGATGAACTCGGCCGGCCGCTGGGCCAGTACGTGCGGCACTGCGCGCAGCAGGTACTCGACCCCTTTGCGCTGGATCAACCGCCCGGTGAACAGAATGCGCGACACGTGGCCGTCGTCCATCGGCACCGCGTGCGGCACCGTCTCCGTGGAAGCGGCCCGGACCGTGGAACCAAACGGCAGCACCTCCGACTTGCAGCCGCTGATCAATTCAATCTGCTTTGCGGTATCCGAACTGTTGGCAATCAACAGGTCGGCGTGGCGGAGCGAATGACGCAGCAAAGGTCGGGTCCACGCCTTGCGGCGAGCCATGGCGTATTCGGCGCCGTGGCTGGTCATCACCAGCCGCGCGCCGCAGGCTCGGGCCGTGGCCAGCCCGATCGGGCCATGCGGAAACGGCCAGTGGACGTGAACGATGTCGAACCGCTCGCGGCGCGCCAACCGCACGCCGGCCCGCCAACCCATCAGGACGTAGGGCAAGCCCAGGATCTGATACAGCGGCTGATTGCGAATCCGGCTCGGCGCGCCTTCTTCGTGCGTCAGATGCTCCAGGCATTTGAGGCTGTATCGAAAACGATGCACCGCCACGCCGTCGATGATGTGGTTTCCCAAACCCTCGAAGGCAGGGGCCAGCACGGAAACGTGATGGCCGCGATCGACCAAATGGCGAATCGATTCACGCAGCCACGGAACCGCATAGTCGCCCTCATGGCGAGGATAGGTGGACGTAATCACCACGATGCGCAATGGGCGCGGCGCAGCGAGGTTTCTGGCATGGAAATACATGGCGACCCCGAGAGTAGGAATGGTGAATGATCATTTGGACGGTACGTAACCTTGTGTGTCTTCGCAGATTGGAAGCTCTCGGGTTCGCTGCAAGCCGCTGCGATTGAGAAGTTCCGCGATGCAACCCAAGGTCCAGATTGCGGGGGCCGCTGCCAGCAGCGCCGCCCCGATTCCCACGGCCGTCATGCGGAGCATACCTTCGCCCGCCACAGCCGAGCCGCCCAGAAAGAACAGCCCACAGGCCAGCATGATCACGCCCACTCCGCCGCAGAAATGCGCCGGGCGTTCGCTAAAGTGTCGCAGAAAGTAAATCGTAAACATGTCGAAAAAGCCGCGGAGAATCCGCCCCACGCCGTACTTGCTGATGCCGTGCCGCCGCGGGTGGTGCAGCACCTCGATCTCCGTGGAGCGATAGCCTTGCAGCGCCGCCAGGCTGGGAATCATCCGATGCAGATCCCCGTACACCGCCAGACTCTTGGCCACTTCGGCCTTGTAGCATTTGAAGCCACAGTTGTGGTCGTGCAGCGGTACGCCCCCCAACCGGCTGATCATCCGGTTGAACACCCGGCTGGGCCACACCTTGTGCCACGGATCGTGGCGCACCTTCTTCCAGCCGGAGACGAGGTCAAAACCTTCGTCCAGCTTTTCCAGAAAGCGGCGAATCTCGCGCGGATCGTCCTGCAAGTCGCCGTCGAGCGTGAACACGACGCTGCCGCGGGCGGAGCGAAAGCCGGCGCTGAGCGCGGCCGCCTTGCCCACGTTGCGCCGAAACCGCAACCCACGCACATGGTGCGGATTGGCCCGCGCCAGTTCGGTGATCACTTGCCACGAGGCGTCATTGCTGCCGTCGTCGATGAAGATGATCTCGAAATCGCGGGCTTCGGCCACTTCCTGCTCGATCATCGCATATAGATCGAGAATTGAATCCTGTTCGTCTTTAATTGGGATCACGAAGCTCAGCGTGCGATTGCCGATGCTCAAACGCAACGGCCGCCGCGGCTGCAGGCGAATGGTGGTCATGTCGGCGACGACCAGAGTGTCGCCGCTGGAGTGCGTCTCTCCGTTGTGATGGTGGTTGTTGCTCGCGGACAATGGTTTTGCGGACAACTTGTTCGCGGACGTTTGGTTCGTCGACGATTGTGTCGGCTCGGTTGAAATCACATTGGACGGCGACATGTGTTCTCTCTCCGTTCCAGCCCCAAAGTTGACGTGGAGCCACTTGCGAATTGCGTGCCGCGATGCGCGAGTTGACGAAACACTGGAATTCCCGATGTTTCTATATAAATCTGTGAGCGTTTACTGGCACTTTTGCGTTCGGCGTGAACCATGCGACGCCACTGCGTGTCGCGCGGCAAACTTCGCCCCAACTTTTCATTTGCACAGCCGCGCTAGCACGCGCCATTGCTGCGCCAGCATCGACTACGACATACTGCACGCGGCGCGCAAGAAACATCAAGAGTCTTTGATGACCGAGAGTTACGGCGCGACGGAGATTCGGCGAGCGCATCGATCGAGCGGCTCCACATCGCGCGGCACTGGCAGCCTTGCTAGCGAAACATTTTTCCCAGAATTCCGCTTGCCAAATTCAAGAAACTCCGATAGCGGCGCTGCAGTCGCGAAGAACCTTCAAGCGGGCTGGAATTAATTTCAATAATTGGCCTTTTTCCGCCGCAACAGTGCGGTTGCACCTTGCGAGAGCAGCAAGGTTTGCGCGGATGTCGCAGCCAAAGAATCCGAGACCGCGAGCGGGCCGCACGCAATGGAAAATATTTCCGCCACGGCACGCGCCCCATTTGCACCTCTTCACTACGCCAAAAGAGTGGTAGCGATTTGACCACGATTGACTTTCTCCCTGATTTTTTGTTGCCCGTACGCTGAGACTTCCGGCCCGGGCGCCGTGTGCTTTCTTAGTTCTCATCGATCATCAGTTCTTGATGAACCGGAAATGACCTTGCGGTACCAAACCTGGCATCGATATGGTGCCCCCCTCTCGGGAATCTACGGACAGACGGTTTCTTTTTCCCTGACTTCGGAATGAACTCCGAACCGGCCCGGCAGCTCAGAAAGAGCCGTTTTGGCCGCTATTTCTAACGCGTTGCGGTCGGCAGCGAGCCAGCGGCCTGATTGAATCAGACGCTGCATCGCGCCACGCGTCGGCAACTCTGCTGCACTTTAGTCATCTCCAATCTATTGAGCGAGGACCTGGTGCCCATGGCGTGGTTCACTCGATTGTTTCAATCGTGGACGCAGCGGCGGCAGTGCCCAAAGCGATCGCGAAAGCAGGCCTATGTCCGTCTACAGATCGACGCGCTCGAGCCGCGGCACATGCTCTCAGGGTACCACTTCGACTTCGGCACTGCCCAATCCCCCGTTGGAACTGGTTACGTTAGTGCCCCCATCACCAAATACACCGCGGCGATCGGCTATGGCTGGACCGACGCGAGCAGTCTCCGCGAGGTGGTGCGCACACCCGGCACCGCCGTGACTCGCGATTTTCTGGCCGCCAAGGATCGCACGTTTCAAATCAAGGTGGCCAACGGCACCTACCTGGTGACTCCCACGCTGGGGGACTCCACGATGGTCCGCGATGAGATGGATGTGTACGTCAACGGCAAGCTGGTGGCCAACGACCTGACCGTCCTGGCCGGCCGGCCGTATCGACCGACGTACAAAGTCAACGTCACCGATGGCAAGCTGACGATGCGGCTGGTGGACGACGGCGGGCAGACGGTCCGCTGGGCGATCGGCGCGTTGGATGTGGTCTCGACGACTTCTGCGGCCCCCGTCGTATCGCTTCGCCCCGACCAGATCGCGCCGGAAGCAGAGGGCGTCAACGAGAGCGGCGCGGTCAGCGGCAGTGGCACGCTCACCTACCTGTGGGATTTTGGCGACGGCAACACGGCCACCGGATCGCTGACCGCCAAACATTCCTACGCCGACAACGGCACGTACACCGTCTTGCTCACCGCCAAAGATTCATCCGGGCGAACGGGCCGCGCCGTCTCCAAGGTGATCGTGAAGAACGTTGCTCCGCAGGGCAAGCTCAGCGGAGTCCCGACGGGCCAGGTCAGCGAAGGCTCGACCATCACGCTCGTCAGCAGCGCCACCGATCCTAGTTCCGCTGACATGGCGGCCGGATTCCAGGCGTCATGGACCGTCACGAAAAATGGAGCCGCCTACGCCTCTTCGATCCGCGAAACAGGCAAGTTCACGTTCACGCCGGACGACGAGGGAACCTATGTCGCCCGGCTGTATGTCACCGACAAAGACGGTGCGAGGAGTCTTGCCGCCACCGCCACGATCAAGGCCGCCGATACTCCGCTGCGCGTCAATTCACTCGGGCCGTACCAGGGGACCCCCGGCAAGGGGGTGAACTTCGTCGGCATTGCCCGCGACCATGGTCCGATCGACGAGGAGGCCGGCTACACCTACGCGTGGCAGTTCGGCGATGGCTCCACGGCAACCGGGGCCACGCCCAAGCACACGTACGCGTCCGCTGGCACGTACACCGTGACGCTCGTCGCCACCGGTCGGAACAAAGTTCCCATCACGACCAAAACCACCGCCACAATCGCGGCCGCGTCACCCGCCGCGATCACCGACTTGCAACTCCTATTGTCCAACCCGCTGGCCAACGCGGTCTACGGCAACTTGCAATGGAAGGAGATGGGGGCCAGCGGCGCGTGGGGGGTCAACGCCAAGTGGGAGCAGGGGACGTCAACCAAGTGGTACATCGAGCAGCAACGCAACGGCGAAAACCTGATCATCGACGGATTGCTGCATCACGACACGGCCGCGATCGCCGCAGGTTTCAAAGCATTCGACTGGGGCTTCAAGCATCAAGCGGCCGACGGCAGTTTCGCGGGCACGCAGGATCCATTCCATAGCACGTCGTTCTTCGTCGCCGCAGTGGCCCGCGCGTGCCTGCTAATCAAGCAATCGTCCTACGCCAGCACGTACAAGGCAAAGGTCGACGCCTACGCGGCAAAGGTGTACAAGGCGGCCAAGTGGATGGCCACGCCCACGGTATTCAGCCGCGGCATCTCGAACGATTCGCCCTACACCCATCGCCGCTACCTGGTGGCCGACGCGCTGGGTTTGACCAGCAAGCTCGTCGGCGGCGACACAAAGTTGATGAGCCTCGCCCGTTCGCAAATCGTCAACGGCCTTTCCAAGCAGCTCACCAACGGCGTCAATCCCGAGGCGGGCGGTTACGATAGCAGCTACCAGGCGGTCGGGCTGGCGTACGCTCAACTGTGGGCAACGTACTTCCCCACGGACAGCGTCACCGCGGCGGTCAAGACGATGATCGCCAAAGGGCTAGCGTGGGAACACTCGCGCGTGCTGGCCAGCGGCGAAGTGAATCTCAGCGGCAATACGCGCAGCGGGGTGGAGACGGGCCCCAGCGGCACTCTGAAGACCGTCGACTGGCGAAGCACCGTCGCCGCTTTCGCGTGTGGTTTTCAATCCACCGGCAATTCCGCGTGGCAGACGGATGCGCAGAAAATCGCGGAGTGCTATTTCAAGACGTATTGAGCCCCATAGCCCCGGGCTCCGCCCGGGGGTTGCGCCGCTCTACAGCTACGCCGAACCAATTGCTCACTAGCCCGAAGCGCAAGCGAGGGAGCGGCGGTTTCTGTTCTGCCCGCTCGCTTGCGCTTCGGGCTAGTGAGCCGTTTCGGAGGCCAGGCGAGTGAGTGCTGCAACCCCCGGGCGGAGCCCGGGGCTATGGCGCTCACACCCTGCCGTGGGCGTCGCGCAGCTTCCGCATCGCCTCTTCGTTGCGGATCATACTGGTCGAGACAGCGCCGTAGTTGCGTTTGAGGCTGCCCGCCTTGTTGGTCCGCTCCTGCTCGGCAACCAGCTTGAACTCGCCTCCATACTTCTGGATGTCGTGGGCGTGGGTCGTGCAGAGCCGCGTTTCCGGCACGACCTCCAGTCGCTCGGCATCGATGGGCAGTTTGCAGATCTGGCAATAGCGGGTCTTCATGGGCAGGCTCCTGGGACAGGGTGGCTATCGGCTATCAGCGGGGATCCTCATTTGGTTCTATCATTCAGACGTCGTACGTACTGGATTCGTTCTGTCGGCATGCGGGCTGATTTTGCTTATGCGCGTAAAAAAAGCCGGGCGGAAAACCCAGCGGACGACTACGTTCAAATTGCCAATGGAGCTAACTACGCAGATTATATAGACATCTGCCGGCGCGAGCAAGAGCGCGCTCTAAATAGCCCCGAACTCCGCCCGGAGGTTGCCCCCCGATTCGGCAGACGGCACCATTCGCTCACTAGCCCGACGCGCAAGCGAGGGACGGAGAACCGCGCCCCCTCGCTTGCGCGTCGGGCTAGTGACCGATTTCGCGGGTCGGGCTACTTGGCGCTGCAACCGCCGGGCAGAGCCCGGGGCTATGGCTCGCTACCGCCAATCGCCGCTGAGCGTGAACGCTCCCCAATCGTGCGGCGAGAGACGAACGTCTGGCGGAGTGCTACTTGCTGCCGGCGACGCGACTCCGCCGGTGTGCAACATCCACAACTGGGCCTCGCGCAGCGCCTGCAGCCGCGGCAGCTTTCGCTGCCACAGGTTGCTGTAGAACCGCTGCATCAGCAGGCTGGTCTTCGCGTCTGGCACGGTCCACAAGCTTCCCACCGTCGCGCGGACACCGGCAGTTTGCAATGCGCGCTGCATGCCAAAGGCCCCTTCGCCTCCCTGCGCTTCGCCGAGTCCCGTCTCGCAGCCGGAGAGCACGCAGAGTTGCACGTTGTGCAGGTCCATCGTGGCCAGTTCGGCCGCCGTGACGATGCCGTCGTCGCCGTTGGCCGCGGCGGCGCCGTTCGCCCCGGCCAGCGCCAGACCATTGAGATCGTTTACTTGATAGATGGAAACACCCTGCCGCTCGCGCGACGCCGGGTCCATCCGCTGCTGCGTGGCGATGGCCGAGCGGATGTTCTGCGGCGCAAAAAAGCCGTGCGTGGCGATGTGCAGCCAGCGATGGCGGGGCGCCTCGCGCCACAAAGCTTCCTCCGTGGCGTCGCTCTTGCGCAACTGCGTCAGTCGGCCCTGAGGATATTGCTGCCGAAAGAAGCCGCTTAGCGCCTGCATTTCTCCGGCGGTGCCGCCGAGCGCGCTGAAATGAAACGGGCCGGCGCTATGCGTTAGTTCCGATTCCTTTTCGGAACGTGAGGCGTTGTAGTCAATATCGCCGACGAGCAGGAACGATTCCTGCGAGGCATTGTCGACTCGCGTATCGTCGCGGCGCACCGCCTCAATCGCCGGCAGCAGTTGCGGCACGGGCACCATCCCAATCGCATAATCCTCAATCAAATAGCTGCCGGCCGTTCGCCCCGGCAGCACGTTCCAGGCGAGTTGCGATAGCACGCCGTCGGGCGAGATCAACAACGTGTCGCAATCCTTCACATGTGGACTCAGCCGAGGCCAAAGCAAATCTCCCACCGTGGCGGACCAGTCGGTCTTGCCCGGATCGGGACGGAAGCCGCGCGTCTTGCGCCACGCGGCCACGGCGCTGGCAATCGGCGGCACGTCGCCAAGATCGATCGGCGTGACCATCTCGTCGCGGCGTACGACAAACGCCAGATAGCGCTGCGACGGAAACATCTCCACCTTGTCATTCGTCTTCTTGAACGATGTGTGGGTGTATTGCAGAATATCGATCAGCGCGGTTGCCTTCGGCAGAACTTGCTGCACTTCCGCCACGGTGGCGTCATGCGGGTCACCGTGCAGCTTGCTGCTGTACACCGCCCGCTGCTGCTCCAGGGCCTCCTTCCGCATATTAAGCGTGAAGATCTGGCCGATCCACGCCTGGCGATCGGCCGCGGCGGGAGGATGCAGCGTCAGGGCCGAGAGTTGTTTCGCGATCTGCCGCAACTCAGCATCCAGCGGCGCCGTGTCGGCGTTGGCATACTGGCGATCGCGCCACTGCCGCGTGGCGGCGGCCCCTTTCCAGGAGAGAACGTACGAATACAGGGCTTTGTTATCCTGATGCAAATCGATGGGGAGCGAAAGATAAAGGTCGAGCATATGCCGCATGAACGTCAGCATCACCACCCGCTGCCGCTCGGATTGATAGGCGCCGGCGGTTTGCATGCATTGCTGCGAAATCCGCAAGCCGCGGGTAAGTAGCACCCGCGCCTGGTCCCATTCGCCCGCGGCCAGATGGGCCGTGGCCGCGACACCCAACGCGTCGAGCCATTGCGGATGATCTTTCGGCAGCGAGCGCTCATAAACTCGCAGCGCCTCATCGATCAGCCGGCAGCTTTCCCGGCCATTGCCCCGCGAAAGGACCGTCTGCGCCAGGCCGACCTTCACCTCCGCAGTGGCCGAATCGTCCGGGCCGGCGAGCTTTTCAATGGTGCGCAGTGCAAATCGATACTGCGACTCCGCTTCGTCGAACTTCCCTTGGCTCTGATACAACAGCGCCAGCCGCTTGCGGATTTTCGCCCCTTCGGCCGAATCAGGATCGGACGATTTCTCGATGCTGGTGAGCGCCTGCAAAAACAATGGCTCCGCACGGGCCGGCTCGCCCGCGCCGAGATAGACGTAGCCCAGTTGCCCGACGATGGCGATCGTCTTGGGATGCTCATCGCCGAGCAGCTTGCCGCGAATCTCCCTGGCCCGCAGCAGATACGGCTCGGCCAGCCCAAAGTCATTGAGCACCGTGTACGTGCGGGCGACGTTTTCCAACGCGTTGGCCGTGAGCGGGTTCATCTCGCCGAACGACTGCTCGGCAACGCGCAGGCATTGCAGCCGCACCTGACGGGCGAGACCCGGATTCGCGCCGGTCTCGTACAGGTCGGCAATCACGTCCAGCACCTTGGCGGTTACCGGATGGTTGTCTCCCAGTTGCGCCAGGCAGATGGCCGCGCTCTCTGTTAGCGCGTCGTTGGCCTGTCGATAGCGGCCCGTTTTCAAGTAGAGCTTGCCGAGGGCACACAGCGCGCCGGCCGTCGCCAGATGCTTGTCGCCGGCAAGCTGCCGGAATGTGGCGGCGCTTTGCAGCAGCAGCGGCTCCGCCTCCGCGTATTTGTTCTGCTCGCAGTACATCGTGCCTAGAATTTTTTTGGTCTGCGCGGTGGCGAGGTGCTCCTCGCCAAACAGTTTTTGCTGCTGCTTGAAAGCATGCAGCAACAGCGAGCCGGCGGCGGTGAAGTTCCCTTGATCGGAGCAGACCTTGGCCAGATCCACTTCGTCGCGCAGCGTTTCAGGATGCTCGAGGCCGAACATTGCCGTGCGAATTTCCACGCACTTGCGCAGCGCCTCTTCGGCGTGGGCCAGGTTGCCAATCGACTCATTGAACCGGGCCAGCAGCCGCAAGGTGGCGACCGTATCTGGATGCACGGTCCCTTTGACGCGGGGTTGCAGGTCCAACAATTCCACGAGGTAAGGTTGCGCCTTGAAGTATTGACCCAACTCGATGTGGCAGATCAGCACGTTCGTCAGGCAAGTTAGCGTGAGCGGGTTGCTGCGACCCACGAGCCGCGTGTAGATCGGCAGCACCTGCTCGGCCTTTTGCAACGCCGCGGCGGTCTTGCCCTGCTGTTGCAGATCGGCCGCCTGCGCTTGCAACTCGTCGGCCGCGACAAACTCCCCCCATTCGTCGGCGGTGAGTCGCGACAATCGTTCGACTAGGTCCACGTTCAGCCGTGCGTCCACGGTTTGCCAATGCTCTGGCCCGAACATCGCCGATTGAACCCGAAGGCTTTCCTTCGCTTCATCGAGCGCCGCGGGAAAATCGCGCAGCCGCGTGTGCCAATTGCAGAGAGTGTCGAGCATCTGGCAGGTTTCGGCGGCACGCAACGCCGGCCGATCGGTGAGCTGCTCGCGCTGCACCTTCAGCGCAGCCATGGCTAATCGCGCGGCTTCCGCCCAATTGCGCTCGCCGCCTCGCTGGGCCGCTTCCTGCCACAGGCGGTCGCGCTCGGCGACGGCGGTTGTGCTGTCGAGCCGGCGACTTGAGGGCGCCGAATCCGGCTCTGCCGCCAGCGTGAATCCAACCAGCAAAAGCGTGCCTGCCAGCAGGACGACGGCCATGCAAAGCTGGCGTTGATAACCCTGACGTTGATGATGATCGTTCATATTTGCCCCGTAAGTCCGCTGTCGTTGGGGCCAGACTGTACTCGATGCCCGCCGATAACGTCCACGCCGACTCGGATTGCTAGCACTCGTTCAACCGTGGCCATTGGCCCGGTCGCTTTCGCGGGTCAAACGACGTTGCCCACGGTCGGATTGATCGCTATTCTCCGCAGGCTTTCAGGACGCCATCGCCGCTCTGTCCAATAGGGCGCCATCGATCAGGAGCAACCCATGCCTCGTTCATTCCTTGTTGCGATGTTGGCCATTTGTCTCGCGATGGGATCGATGCGGTCGGCACAGGCAGCCGATCCGCCATCTCACGAAGACGACACGGTCGAAAACATGCAGCCGGTGATGGTCTCGCTCGCCGACCGCGACGCCCCATCGGCCGAAGAATGGAAGACGCTGCACGATGAGCCGGAGCGGGCGGGCCAGTTCGGCAGCCTCGGCGACTTAAAGAGCCAAACCATTTCGTTCATGAACACGCAATACTTCACCGCCAATCGCATCGAAGGGACGCTCGCCTCCTACGGCAAGATGGACGGCAAGAATCGCTTCGACCGCTATGGGCACATCTCGGGCGTCGAGTTTGACGTGCCGAGCAATTCGTGGAAGGAACGTTATGCCTTAAACGCCGCGGCGCTGGTGAAGCTGACCGGCCGCGCCCGGTTCAAGGAATTCGCCGGCGTCGAGCTGGATACCGCGGTCAACGATCGCCGGCAGATCGAAGTGACGTTCGTCGGCACGATCGTTCCCAAGGACGAAGCGATCCGCCGGCTCAATGCCGACGTCGACGCGCTCGAGTACCTCACCACGCTGCACCTGAAGAAGCTACAGTTCAAAAAGGGGTGGAATCTACTCGCGAGCCCCGCGCCGCCGCCGGCCCCCAAGGTCGTGTTGGCCAACGTGATCATGCTCGACGGCAAGTCGTCGGCCTCATTTGACGGCAACCTGGCGGGCAAGGCCGAGACGGTGATTCACGGCATCGGCGGCGAATTGAAGCTATCGCGCCAGACGGGCGAGGAGATCGCGCTGCTCACGCCGGTGGTGCGCTGCTACCGCACCTATTCGATCGAGTTCAAAACGGACGCGGACGGCAAACTGGAATACGTCACCCGCGCCGACCGCGAAGGCCGGCCCCACCAAGTGCCGGTGATCTTCGATCTGACGCCCGATTTGTAAGACAATGAAGAGGGAATGTACTCCTGAAAATGGCCGGCTTGCCGCAAGGCTCGATGAGAGCGGAAAGTCGCCAGCGGTTATTGCAGCCGGTAATAACTGTCTGATGCGGGCTGCCCGGTGTAATTTGGCCCGGCGGAATCATCGGCACCGAGGTAAGTCCAGGATGTGGTCAATGCCGCTGGACCGGTGCAGGTCAGGATTTTTCGGCGACTGTTATAAGAGATTCCGGCGCGCCGAAACAGTTTACTCACCGGGCTCGCCAGAGGTTGGTTCTCTTCGGAACGGATGCTCGCCATGTCCAGGTTGGCCAGAAATTGGCCATCTGGCTTGAGCCAGGAAACGAAGCGCGCGATCTGCCCCAGTTTGTCGCCAAGGTAATGCAGCCCATGCACGCAGGTGATGAGGTCAAATCTCGCTTGCGGCGTGAAATCGCGAACAGGTACGGCTTGCAAGCGGACGTATGTAAGCGCCGGCGACACGGTGTCGAACATATCGACCAGATCGACCCCTTGAATCGTCAACCGCGCGGCAGTGGTTACTGGTGCCAATTCCCGGCCGGCCTCGATGAGCGCTTTGCCCGTGCCACAACAGACATCCAGCCAATCTACCGCGTCTCCTTGCTGCAGTTTTGCCCGCAGAAACGCCAGCACGTCAAAGCCCAAATCCTTGGCGTAACTGTTGACGCCCGCGATGCCGCGCGAGCGGTTCATCGCGGCGTTGGCGGTCACTTCGGAACGGTGCAGGGCGTCGTCGGTGAGTAGCTTCTTCGGCATGTCAACTACTACTCCTCTTCTGCATCTTCACCCGCCAAGATCGCCCCGAACCACTGCTCACTTGGCTGCGCTCGAACGCAACGGCACCAGTTTACCAAGCACAAGTCGAAGTCCTGTGCAACCTGTGCGAGTCGCTCTACAACATCTCGCGACGGTGGTTCTTTTGCCATGGGCGCAACCGCGAGCACTTCAATCACGTCACCGGGCGCGGTTCCGTAAAGAAATAGACCGTCGCAAACGCTGAAACTGTATCCGTCGGCAATTGGCGACTCGGCATCGCGATAAGAAACCTCGCGCACCCGAGCCACGTTATTTGACTTGGCTAGTCCCGATAGGGTGAGCCTGCTCACAATGGGTCGTGTGGGCCGAGTCCGCACATGCATATTCCGCCATCCCGGGTTGGCCCATTCATCCTGGTGGACGCGGCGAATGCTAGCGATCTCTTCTTCAATCTCATCCTGAAACGAGTTGGATACGAATTCAACCTGCCGCCAGTCATCTTCATGCAGAATCAGCTCGTCTCCCACCAAGGTCAACGTCGACAGCGGCGCCAGGGCATTAAAGATCGACGGCAGGCTGAAAAGAATCTTGCCGGGATCAACCCATTCGATCTTCCGCACGCGGAGCGTCAGAAGTCGTGAGCGCACATATTCTTCCCGCGTCAGCGGGGTGGCGGAAATCACGCTCCAATCGTCGCTGCCGATGTGAAGGGTCGTTTTGCTCGCAAACGACTCGGGGAGCGCACCGGCCGCACATGTTGTCTTGGCGAACGGTTCGCCCGTCTTGTCGTCAATAAACGTCACCTCAATCAACGGCAATTCTGTTGACATGCGCGTACCCCAGTTACAAAATATCCCCCGCCGTAAACCTTGATTCTACCTTCCCGCTGACTTCCTGAAACATCCAGAACAGCGGCGAGCGGTCCTTGCCGGGGTTGCAGCCGTCGATGACGAGGAAGGCGAGGAACAGATCCCAGTCGGCGATCCGGTCCATGAGATTGCGGAAGCGTTCATGGTCGCAGGCCGCCTTGTTTGCGAATTGCAGCCACAAGGCGTAGGGTTCGTCGTGGTACTGGATGATCGTCAGCAACTGCTCGTCATCGCAGTACTCGGCCAGAAACTGCTGGGCGAGCGAGGCGTGGCTGCGCGGGTCGTTGATTCGCACGCCCGGTGTCGCGTCGGGCTTGAATGTGTCGTGCGTGTGGATCAGCAGTCGGAGCTGGGCGACCTCTATTTCGGTCAGCTTGTGTCGCAGCCGATTTAAGTTCCGCTCCAAGTCCGCGATGTGTGCGCGAACCGTTCCCTCGGGATGACCATGCCGGGGCTTGCCCCAGTCGAGGTTCTGTTGATAACGCTCGTCGGCCTGGATGGCGGCGAGCATTTTCACGTAGTCATCGGTGCCTGGCTGCTTGCTCATTTATACCTAGCGCCATCTAACTCAGCCGCAACCGGATCAACAACTCATTCACCGCGTCAAAGTCCCGCTCCTCCGGCAGGCGCGACTCCGCAAAGGCCCGGTCGAGCCGTCCTTCCAACTCGCGCAGGCGGGTTTCGTGCAGTGGCCAATCGACGTTGCTGGGCGACACTTTTTCGGCCGTCTTGCTGGCGATCAGGTCGTCGATAAACGGCAGCTCGAAACGGCGGTTCAATTGCACCAAGTTCGCCTCGACTTCGCCCGTTTGCAGCAGGTGGATGCCGGTCAGCAACACCCGATACGCGTACAGCAGCGCCTTGGCCGTTTTCTGCTCCTGCTTTTCGAGCAGCTTCCGCTGCGTAGCGTAGAAACCCCGGTAGTGATGGTAATGATGCCGCGTGATGCATCGCGAGGCGATCGGCCGCAGCTCGTCCAGAAACTCCTGCCCCAGCACGACCAGCGGCGAAAAGACCTGCTCAAGCACGTAGCCATTGTTGCGCACCAGCAGGCTGAAGTATTTGCCCACGTCGTGACTGACAAGGTCCACTTCGATCCCGTCGTGAATGCCCGATTTCTCGATCGTCTGGTGCGGTTGATGCAGGCCGACGATGTCCTTTAGTGGTAGCAGGTGCGATCCGCGCAGATCGACGTCGCTATCGGGCGAAGGAAATCCATACAGATGCGCGCCGCTGACCGTGACGAACAGCAGCTTGTGCTCCAGCGATTCGACATACTTCCGCCACTTCGCCAGGTCAATCATCGACCACGCTCCTTCGCGCCCGGATGAGAAACGCATCCACCAGGGCATAATCCGGCTGCTCCGGCAGTGCGGTTTGCTCGAACGCCTGCTGAAATTGCTTGTCCAAGGCCAGGGCCATCTGCTTCACCTCGTCGAACGATAGGCTGCCGTTGCGGATGCCCAGCAGTTCCTCTCGACGCTCGCTCACGTCCACCTGAATCTCGCCGGTCTGCAACGCGGCAATGCCCGAGTACAGCAGCCGCACCAGGTGCATGGCGTGTTTTGGCTTGAACGTCCCCTGGTTCTTCACCGCATTGGCCATCCGGCGAAACTGGCTCAGGACATAGCCCGAGTACGTCTTGTAAATATGCTTGGACAGGAATGCCCGGCGAATGGTTCGCAGCTCCAGGGCGATTTCATTGGCTTCGAGGACCATCGGCGTCCACAAAGTTTCCAGGACGTTCGGATTCGCCTTGAGGGCCAGCCGCAGGAATTTGCCCAATTCCCAATAGACCTCGTCGCCGCCCTCATCCGTTTGCTCCAATTGCTCCGGCAACCGGTAGAGCGACCATTGAAGCCTGGCCGGCGGCAGGAAGACACCCCGCAGATCGTCGTCCGAGGCGTCGGTCGCCAGGCCGTACGCCTTCGAGCCCACCTGGAAGCGATAGACAATGTACGGCCGCAGGTCTTTGGCTACCTCGGCCAGTTCGTAGTCGACTTCCTTGCGCCGCAACGCCAGCTCGCGAAAGAACGCCTTGACCGTTTGGCCATCGGCGAACTGCACAAGGTACGGATGTTCGTTATGCGAGGGGCTCTCAAGCACCACGCCAACCGAACCCGGCTTCTTGTGCTCTTCGCCCCCGGGCAGCGCCTTGGCGACTTTGAGCACTACCTGCGTGCCGGCGGCGATAATGAACTTGGGAGAGAGGCTGTTCAGTGGATGATTGTCGGCTGACATGAGAGGCCGCCCACCTCGGACAAGGAAACAACGGACCTTATGCGATCGACTCGCATCGTCGATCTGCGCCGCCCAATCGGCCAGTTTAGAGTCGTTCACCCGGCGATACCAGCCGCGGCGACTCCGATCCCGTCGGGTAGAATGAACGGGCAGATAGGCACACCCACGGCGATGATCGCAGTTAGCGGAGACGCCACATGAATACCCGTTCCAAATTCGCTCCCGGCTTTCGGCTCTCAAAGTTCGACGTCGGCGTGCTTGTCGTCGGCGCTGCCGCCGCCATTGCGGCGGGAATGATCGTGTGGTGGATCGGCTTCTTGATTGCCTATGTCACCGGCCACTTCTTCCTTTTCTGCAACGTGTTTCGGATCTCGCGGCCGCTCGAACTCACCTGGGCGGGGATTTTTGTCGCCCTTGCGGCCGGCAGCGCGGCGATTGACGTCCCGGGTTGGATCGTCACTGTAGCAGCCTCGCTCTGTGTCACGATTGCCGTCGTGGTGATTGAAATGCGCAAGCCAACCTATCACGGCATTGGCTGGAAAAGAATTAACCCCAGCCTCCGCGGGTGGTGAGCTGCGTACGTCGCCACTGGTCGCCTGCCTTAACCCACGACCAGGTTCTTCAAGTTCTGATCCGAACCCGTCTTTTACCCTGCTTCGTCGTACGCCTGCCGCTCGAAGGGATTGTCTCGGTACGCGTCCCTGCCCGCCATCCACAGCACCAGCGAGCAGAGCAGGTATGCCGGACCGAAGAAGGGACCCCACCGCTCGTATTGACGGACGTGGACCAGTTCATGTTCGCGCGAAATGTCGAGCGCCGCGTCGGTGCGGCCCAGGATGACGTGCCCTAGCGTCATGGCGATGGGGAAATCGAGGTGCGATGCTTGCCCATGTGGCAGATGGGTCAGAAACCACTTGGTCCCCCCTTCGTAAAACTCGATCGTTCGGCCGCGCCGCCGAGCGCGCCCGCCGGTCGCCAGGCCGCAAATGCCCACACAGATACCGAGCAACGTCCAGGGGGAGGCCCAGACGATGCCGAGGGTCCGCAGCAGAGTCTGGAGCATGGTGCGAAGCATGAGCAACAGATGGGCCTGAGACGTGTTACGTGTGCGACCATTAACCGTTTTGAAGAATCAATTCGCGAACCGAATCGGCGACAAGCTGGTAGCTCACCGGGCTGTAGCCGCCGCTCAGCAGCATGAAGGTGGGGATGCCGCGCTGCCGTAGTTGATCGATCACGAACAGGTCGCGCTCAAGAACTCCGGCGGGCGAAACGTGCAATCGTCCCAATTGATCCCCTTCGTAAACGTCGGTTCCGGCATTATAGATCGCCAGACGAATGGGGCGCGACCGCCCTACCGAATCGAGGAATCCGGGCAGCTTGTCCATCAGGGCCGCCAGATACTCGCGCTCGGTGCAAGCGCTCGTGATCGGCACCGGGCAATCGATTCTGGCCAGGGCCTCCAAGTCAAAGCAGGGATAGATCCGGCTGTTGTACATGTCGAAGATGAAGAAGCGGTCGTCCTCGCGGAACACATGACAGACACCGTTGCCCTGGTGGGCGTCGAGGTCAACATAGGCGATCCGGTCGTCGGAAGAGAGCGTGCCGTCGCTGCGCAAAGCGCGGATGGCGATGCCGATATCGTTGTAGATGCAGAATCCCTCGCCGCCGTCCGGCTTGGCGTGGTGATAGCCCCCCGAGAGGTTGATCGCCAGCCCGCATTCCAGTGCCGTGCGAGCAGCGAGCACCGTGCCGGCGGTCCCCCATTGCATCGGTCGCAAGATACGCCACTCCATAATCCATCGTGGCAGATAACGCACGGGCGGCAGTTCGAGGGCTTGGGCAACATATTTTGGATCGCGCAGCCTGGCCAGATAGTCCAGCGTATGCACCAACATCATTTCCTTGATTCGCACCGGACCGGCAGGGCGCACTAACAAGTCCCGCGCTCGTTTGCCAAGCTGGTTGCGCAGCCGCTTCCACGCCCGCCCATACTTGTGGGAATCGAAGGGGTGCAGCCGCTCCAGGCCGAAGAAGCCAATGTTGTAATGTGGGCTATAGACAATGCGTGGCATGGTTTTCAGTTCCAATGAGCGGCACGCCGCTAGCCGCCGGTCCCAGTGCGGGCTGGCAACTAGGACCGGTGGCTAGCGCCATTCCGCTCACATTTCTATACTCCTACCACAAATCATACCGCCGCAATGCTTGAAACTCCCCCCCGTCGCAGTCAGAATAGGAGCCAATTAGGGGGTCTCCTCTGGCGCGCCGAAGCCGGCGTGGCGAAGTAGCCGTTTCGGCCAGGAAATCCGCGGGCAGCACCTTTTGCATTGGAACGACATCAATGACTCTTCTGTTGGATTTTTGGACCTGGATCGTCATAGCGGTGGCGGCGTTCGTTGTAATACTGGTTCTGCCGTCGATTCGAATCATTGGTCCCACCGAAATTGGGTTGGTCACCAAGCGATTCTCGTTTCGGCGGCTGCCGGACGATAATCCCATCGCTTTCAACGGCGAGGCCGGGTATCAGTCCGAACTGCTCCGACCGGGTTGGCACATTGTATTGTGGGTGATCTACGCCGTCGAAAAACATCCCTGGGTGCAAGTGCGCGCCGGCGAGATCGGCGTGGTGGTGGCGCAAGTGGGTCTTCCGCTTCCCGTCGGGGCGAAGTCGGCGGAGTCCGCCAGCCCGCTGAACTTGATCACTGACGTTCGCGCGTGGCTCGACGCCGGTGGGCAAAAAGGGGTGCAGCGCCCCGTGCTGCCGCCAGGGAGCTTGATGCCCGTGCATCCGGTGGGCTTCCTCGTCATCACGCGCAACCGGATCTACGGCGTTCCCGTGTCGCAAGAGTTCCAACGGCTCAAGGCGTACGGCAAGCTGACGTATGAGTCTTTCGGACTGACGGAAGATCAACTGAAGGTGACCGTGATCACGCCCCGATCGTCCGGCGGCAAGATCGTGATGGACACGTGCGGCATCGTCACGGCGCTGGACGGCCAGCCGCTGTTGGGGGGCGCGATCGCCAGCCGGCTGGGCGAGTTCGACGACATCCGCAAGCTTGAGGCAGACGATGCTTCCGATCAAACCCGCATCGAAGCGCTGATCGGTTCAAAATCGGTTCAGCACAACAACTACCAGGATTTTGACGCCTTCCTGAAGGCGGGTGGCCGCATCGGCCTGCAGCACGACACATTGCTGTACGGTGCCTACCTGCTCAATCCGTTCCTGGTCCGCGTCGAAGAAGTCCCCATGCTGGTGGTCAAGCAAGGGGAAGTGGCGGTGATCAAGGCGTACGTCGGCCTGGCGACGGAAGACACTTCGGGGGCCGGCTTCAAGTTCGGCTCGATCGTGCGTCCAGGGCATCGCGGCATCTGGCAAGAGCCGCTGCGCACCGGCAAATACGCGATCAATCCTCGCTGCTACGAAGCAGAGCGCGTGCCGACGGCCATCCTCAGCCTCAACTGGTCCGACGCGGTCAGCGAAGCTCACAAGCTCGACGAGCGACTGTCGCAGATCATTGCCAAGAGCCGCGAAGGGTTCGTGTTCAAGATCGAGCTGGTCGTGCAGATCCACATTCCCGACACTACGGCGCCGCGCGTGATCAGCATGGTCGGCACGATCGCCAACCTGGTCAACGAAGTGCTGCAGGCGGCCGTGGGCAACCACTTCCGCGACAAGCTGCAAAGCATGCCGGCCGTGCAGTTCATCGAAACCCGGCAGCACGTGCAGCAAGTGGCGCTGGAGCATATTCGTGAGCAGTTGATGCAGTACGAAGTGGAAACGCGCGGCGTGTATATCCAGGACGTCGTCTTGCCGGAAGAACTGGTGATGGTGCTGACGCAGCGTGAAATCGCCAATCAGGAGAAGGCCACGTACCAGATGCAGCAAGAGGCGCAGCGGCTGCGCATCGAAATGGAACGGGCCAAGGGGACCGCCGACATGCAGGCCAAGCTGGCCCAGTCGCAAGTCGGCGTCGAGATCGCCACGCAAACCGCCATGGCTCGCAAGCATCAGGCCGATGGCGAAGCGACTTACATCGCTGAGACGGGCCGCGCGAAGTCGGCCGAAGTCGAAGCGGTGGGTCTGGCCCGCGCCAAAGGTTTTGAAGCGCAAGTCCGCGCCCTGGGCCAGGGGCCCACGGCGATCATCAACGTGGCCACCGTGCTGGCGGACCGCAACATCAAGATCGTGCCGGAGATTCTGGCCGTCGGCGGCAACGGCACGCTCGACGGCGTCGGCGCCACGCTGATGAAGTACCTGACGGACCACGTCAGCGCCACGCCGCCGAAACCACCCGCGGAACCGAGCGGGGAATCGGCCCTGGAAACGATTGGGCAGATCACGGTCAAGGCAACCAAGCCGCCGGAAGAAGCGTAACATTGAACGCGTCGCAGGTTATTTTTCCGGCGTCGAATCCTGCGACTCGTGAAGTTCCGCGAAAATCTGCCGCCGCGATTCTTGATCGCAACCTTGTAGGTATTTTCGCAAGTTCCACCGCGGATGGGGGATGACGGTCAACAGGCTGCGCGCCACTTTGCGAGAGGTTTTCGCATCGCAATCGAGAATGACGCTCTTCTTTAACGCTGCAAACAGATCCGCAGTGGCTACTTGGGCTGCGGGCCCCAAGCAGGCAATCGCTTCGGCGCAAGCGGCCACCACTTCCGCCTCGTCGCACTGCAATCCAATTCGCAATTCGTCGAGCACCGTCGCCGGATTTGGCCGCAACGCGCCGATCGCTTGTGCCGCGGCCACTTGAGTGGGGACGATCGAATACGACAAGGCCCTCACGAGGTTGGGGACGGCCCGCTCGGCCGATATCTGCTCACGGAGCCGAACCACCTGCAGCGCCGCGGCGCCGACGACGTGCGGATCAGTATCGCTGAGCAACTCCGTCACCGCACTGGCCACGAAAGGGCCATCCAGGTTGTTGTCGCCAGTCTCCCAGAGGGCCGCCAATCGCGCCGAGGGAGATTCCGCCTGCAGCTTTCTTACGATGCCGTCAACGGTCGGCTTGTCGTTGGCGGCCCGAATGGTGCGAGGGTGACATACCGTGTCTTCGGTCTGGCGCAGGAATCGCAAACCCTGGCTGAGCGCGGTCGAGGCATCGGGCCGCAAATACGATTTCCAGGCGGGCATTTCCTCCTCTCGCATGAACACAAACAGCGCCATCGCGTAGCCAAACATCCGGGAGGGGAGATACCCTTGACGGCCGACCGACCAGCGATACGATCTGCCGCTCCGTTCATTCTTCTCCCACACCGTGGCGTTGGCGGCGAAGATTCCCACGCCCAGGAAGACGGGCAGCAGATCCGTGATCCATTCGTGGTCTGTTGTCTCGGTCGTGAGATGCTTGTTGCGCAATAGGATGTCATGCGACAATTCGTGCGCCAACGTGGCGACCAGGCTCATGGGATTGGCCAACTGGGAGCGGGCGACTCGGATCATTCCATCGGCAGAAATATCGTAGTGCCCGGCGGCCCCCGGCATCTGCGCGTCGTCGCGGACCTCCATTTCGATCTTGCGGTCGGTGACGCCCATGTAACCGCAGAGTCGATCCAACAGGCGGCGGGCCCCCTCCGCATTGGGCTGGTAGGGATCCGGAAAGAACTGCGGAGTGGGGAGTATTACCTCCGCACGCGTCAAACGCTCGATGCCCAGCGTGTTGGCCAGCCACAACATGCGCGTTTCGGTCCACGCCTTCTCCCAGGTGTCGAGAGGGCATTTCGCCCGCAGCCAGCCGAACATCTATGGCCCTCATAACGCAGATGCGCAATTCGTCGAGTAGCTAGCTGGCCGACAGCCCGAATCGGCCGCGACAAGTATCGCGCGCATCGCGGCGCAGTACAACGGACAATCGTTCCCTTTTCCTGGCACGGGCGGTGCAGCTGGCAGGCGGGATTTCAGCGGAAAATGCCTGTTTAGCGCCGACTCAAACTTTTTAGCGAAGGATTCCCCGCCGTCGGTTACATTGATTCTCGGGCAGGCCGGCTCCCACGGCGGGGCAGGGGAGACGGCCCTTGAGTTCCGCACAGGAATCATCGCGTGCAACCGGATTTTGACGACCGTTGGCGCGAGCTGGCCCTGGCGGGGGACGCCGCGGCCATTGCCCGGCTGGCCCATTGGGCCCTGACGCCGCTGTACCGGTTTTGCTACTACCGCCTCGGCTGCGATCGCCATCTGTGCGAAGAGGCGGTGCAGCAAACGCTGCTAACCGCCATCGAACGGATCGAGCATTTTGAGCCGCAGCGCAGCGGCAACGACATCTTCGGCTGGCTCACGGGGCTAGCGCGGAACGAGATCCAGCGGCTGAATATTGGCCGCCAGCGCACAACCAGCCTCGACGCCCTGTGGACGAACATGGACCGCGATCTGGTGGAGGTCCTAAGCCGGCTGGATGGACAAGACCTGCACGGAGACGTGCTGGAACGAGAGGAAACGCGGCAGATGGTCAACGCCGCGATGTCGCAACTGCCGACGACGTATCGCGAGACTCTGGAAGCCAAATACGTGGAAGGGCACAGCGTGCGCGAGATGGCCGTGCGCTGGTCGACGACGGAAAAGACCATCGAGTCCCGGCTCACCCGGGCGCGGCAGGCGTT
>JAIOQB010000019.1 GCA_021413585.1 Planctomycetia bacterium | reverse complement strand
GTGCCGATCGAGGAGAACACGCTGCTGGTCGAAAAGCGGTATAAGGAACTCGGCGGCGAAATCCAGGTGATCAAGAAACCCAAAGCGGGCCATCGCCCCCACAGCCTGCCGGACCCGACGCCGATCGTGGAGTTTGTGCTCAAGCATACGGAAGTGAAGGATTCGGGTGAAAAAAAGTGAGCGGCCAGGCCCCTGCCCCAATCGCCCTATCCAATCCATCCTTTGATAGCAGTATTGACGCTGCCTGCTATCGGTCTTGGAGCCACAGGCACATCAACGGTATTAATTGCGCCCGTTGGGCGGGTACCGGCGAAACCTATCGACTTGCAGGAAGGGATTCTGGCATGTCCGAGCAGCGGAGGAGAGGCGTGCTGTCGCGCATCCCCGCTTGGATGCGGCCGATCCCGGAATGGTTCTGCCGCTATCCATTTCTGCTGATCATGACCGGGCTGGTGCTGGCCATCATCTGGGGCCTGGCCGGCGTCGACTATGGCGTGCCGTTTTTATTTTGGGCAGACCGGCCGCTGGAGCAATACGTCGCAGCGTTGGGTGTGACCTGCCTGCTGGGGAAATTCTGCTTCAACGGCTATCTGCTCGCTTGCGACGCCTGCTGGATGCGCAAGCCCAATGGCGAGATCCGCACGCTCCGCTGGTACCTGGCGGTCACCTGGCTGCCGCTGCTGGTCTTCGGCCTGCTGCTGCGGGTGCTGATCCCGGCGATGGGAGAAGACTCATTCACCAAGTCATTCAACGACGCCAACTATGCGGCGTCGCTCATCAAGCACATTCCCTTCGTGATGGGCGTGCTGGCGGGCGTGCTGCTGTCGATTGTGTTTGTGCTGTTCGCCAAGAGCCTGCAAATCCAACTGATGCCCGTCCGCTGGCTCAACACCAACCGGCTGAAGGACAAGCTGCCGACTGACCTGCGCGACCACGTCGAGCAGGAGGGAAAAGGGATCGTACCGGAAGAACTGCAGGACCAGGTGCCGGTCGACGTAACATTGCACGCGCTCTCGATTACGTTCTTCCTGCTCTTCGGCGTGTTGTTCTTGGCGCTGGTGTTCTACCGACCGGCATACAACTACCTGCCACCGGCGCTGATAATTTGCGTCATGCTGGGGCTGATTGCCGATCTGTACGGAGCGATCTGCTTTCATTCGCCGCGGGCGGTACACCTGGTCACCACGCTGCTGGTCTTGATCACCATCTTGTGCAGCGCGGCGCCGGACAAGCACCGCTTCGTGGGCTTGGAGGCGTACTACGCCCATCCTGAGTCACTGGACAATGAGCATTACGACCAGCGCCGCCAGGAAGACTGCGGGCTGATCAAGGATGGCGCGCTGCCGAGCTGGTTGGCGTATTATTATGCCCATCGCGCGGTGAGTAGCCCCGCTGCAAACAATCCCCCTGCGAGCCCTTCGCCAGTTGAACATCCCGCTGTGGAATATCGCGCGGCGGCGTTTCGCGCGGCAGATCGCAAGGCCGCGGGTAGAATCGGCGACACCAAGAACATCAAGAATGGCTCTGCGAGTAACGACCCTGCCTTGCCCAAGCGCCGAGCCGGGGTTCTTCTACAACGTGCGGCTCATCACGGGAGCCTCGGGTGGGATGCTCGGCGCCGCGCATTTTGTCAGCAAGCTGGACGCCTTGCAGAAGTTCGACGTGGCGAACGATTTGTACCACGCCGGCCGCTCGAACCCCGACGTGATGGCCCAACGCCGCCAGTTGCTCGCGAGCTTGAAGATTGCCGCGAACCTGGAGCAGAGCAATCTGCCCGGCGTGGCCCAATACTGGGCGCTGCAAGACATGCCGCGCAGCTTTTGCCCGCTGCCGTATTACAAGGACCGCGGCTGGGCGTTGGAAGAAGCGTGGCGAGTGAACCTGGCCGGGGCGCTCGATCAGCCGGTGCGGGCCCTGCGCGACGGCGAAGACGCCGGCTGGCGCCCTTCGCTCGTTTTCGCGCCGATGCTGGTGGAGGATGGTCGCCGGCTGCTGGTGAGCAATCTCGACCTCGACGCGATGACGCAAACGTCCGGGGCCTTGCAATCACGGCGCGGGCTGTACTCGCTTTCCGCCATTGAGTTCTATCGGCTGTTCCCACAGGCGGATCAATTCAAGCTCAGCACGGCGGTGCGGATGAACGCTTCGTTTCCGTACGCCAGCCCCGCGTCGGCGCTGCCGACGGTGCCGTCGCGGCGCGTGGTCGACGCCGGCTATTACGACAATTTTGGCATCACCGTGGCCGCCGCCTGGATCTACAGCAACTTGCCATGGATCCAGACAAACACCTCGGGCGTGGTGCTGATCCAGATTCGCGACGCGGTGTCGCAAACGAATCGCCAAAACATCGGCCTGGAGGAAGAGCAGGATCCGCCCAGTTGGGTCGAGCGGGGCCTGAAGGAATGGACCACGCCGATCGCGGCCAGCCTCGCGGCGCGCGAGGCGAGCATGTCGTTCCGCAACGACGAGCAGCTGCGCGACCTCGATCATATTCTCAACCGCGGCCGTTCCAAGCTCGACCGGTTCACGACGATGGTCATCGAATGCCCCGTGCGGGCGGAGCTGAACTGGTCGCTAACGAAGATCGAGATCGACGCCATCAAATCGGGCATCGCCGCCTCGTTAAGCGAGGAGATGAAAGTGGTGATGAAGAGCCGCCCGCGCTACGCCAGGCTTAACGCCTCGAACCGCAGCCGCGCCAGCGAAGTGAAGTCGCTGCTGGAAACGCCGGCGAAATAGCGGCGTGCTGTCGCAAGGGTGCCTGGGGCTGAACGTAGCGCAGCGAAGTGAAGCCCCAGACGATTCGAGCGGCGGAAGCGCAATCGTTGGGCGCGGCAACGCGTTGCCGTCTTGCCACGGCTTAGTTTTGGGATTAGCCGCAGGGCGCTAGCCCACGGTTCGTGCCGCAACAAACCGGCGGCTAGCGCCCTGCGGCTGATATGGACAATCCCAATTGTCAGCGTTGACAAAACGCATCGCAGCACACCGCCCGCCACCCCAATCGCTCACTGGCTGATGGTGAACCAAATGAGCATGCCAACGAAAACGGCTGCGGCCGCGCTCCACAACAGAACTTCGCGGACAATCAAGCACGCGAACATGGCGATCATGGCGACCATCGCGATCGCACACCCACCCAATTGCACGTTTATGGTCGAGGATCTCGCCCAGACCAGCCACGCGGGGACACTCACCACCGCCCAAAACAAAATAGACAGCAAGCGGAGTCTATTGAAGTGCCGCCGGCGCGGCAGCGGCGCCAGTTCATAGGGAAACGGCGATTGGAAAGGGTTTTCCTCAGGCATCTGCTACGGCGCCGCGGGCGGCGGCGGAGGTGTGGCACGTTGCGAACTGGGAGCGACAACAGGCCGCGGAACGTAAACGGGGCTCCGAACCATCAAGGACGCTCCCAACACGAACACCGCCATCAACGCAAGAACGCAGAAGACGGCAATTGCGATCCACATGCCCGTACGTCGGCGGGGCTGTTGCGCCGGCGTGGCGGCTTTCGGCGATTGGTAGGGGTTTTCCATGGCAGTGATTGTATCAGCACGATCGGCAGCGCGTCGGGGGCGGAAGACGGCGGAATCAGTTCGGCGGAAGTGGAAAATCAAGGTCGCTCATGGAAGGAAATCGTATCACCCTCTTGAAGGCGATGCAATGAAAAGGCGCCGCCACGGGCCAAACTGCCCGCAATCGGCAAACCTTTCCCGCCCGTTTCCCGCGGGACATTGACGGCCAGCAGGAATCAAGGCAAGTTATTACTGCCTACCGCTTGGCCGAGTGGCGAAATTGGCAGACGCACGGGACTTAAAATCCCGGGAGGGTTAAACCTCGTGCGGGTTCGATTCCCGCCTCGGCCACTGATTCATAACCAATTCGCTTTCATGTGAAGTCAGCGAATTCTCTAAAAACCTGCAAAAACTCTTTGCAGGTCCGATTGCCGAGAAAAACCTCGACGTGTCACTACCTCAAGTGATAGAATCCCGGTGATATCAGCGGGAATTCCAGCATACTCTGGGGCATTCGCAATGTTAGAATAGGGCGAACCGCCGGTGTCAGCTAGCGAGACAAGAGAGTGGAGTTCGTTTTCTCGCGCTAAGTTGAACGCACTTGCCTTCAATCCTACGACCTTCAGACTTCGAGGTGACGTAATGACTTCCCTGCTCAAAAACTGGCGCGCGATCGTGGCCATGCTGGTGCTGTTCTCAACGGCTGACGTTCTGCGCGCCGCCGCGAAGGAAGAGAAGGCCGACGCACCCGTGGCACTTGAGTCGGAACAGTCTTTCGACCTTCCGGAAAAATATGACGAAGTCGCCATTGGCGGCGGCGGGCGGTATTATATTTTCTATTCACACAAGTCGAACAAGCTGCAGGTGTTCGATGTCGCGAAATTAAAGCTGGCGGGCGAGATCGAGGTGCCGGAAAAAGCACTCATTTGCGCCGGGCGCGAGAAGCTGATCATCGTCCTGCCGGGACAAAAGCTCTTGCAGCGTTGGGACTTGGCCACCTTGGAGCGGGAAAAGACGGTGCCCGTGAAAACAGGCCCCACTTTGGAAGCCGCCATGATGGGCTCTGATTCCGATGGGCCCGTGCTGCTTTGGGAACGCGAACATGGATCATTTTTCGATATCAAGACGATGCAGCAGTTTCTTCCCAAGGGGCCCATGCTGACAGGCCATGAAAAATGGGGGTTAAACATCGCTGTTTCGGCTGACGGAAAGACGTGGACCGGCTGGGTCAACGGCGGTTCCGGCGGCACATATACGGCATGGCACCTCAGCGGCAAGTCGACGGAAGTGAAGTCCGGCCCCGGCGGCATTTATGGCGAAGGCCGATGCCTGCCCAACGCCGATGGCAGCCTGTTCTTGACTAATGGCGGTGAAGTGTACGATCGAAACTTCAAGCGGTTCTCCACCGAGTGGTTCAAGGACGCGAAACTTGTGCCCACCGATGATCCCCGCTTCTTCATCGCCTGGCGTCCGCAACCGGGCGATAAGATCAAGGTGGACATCTGCACCGCGGGCGATCGGCGCGTCGTCTACTCTGACAACGACGAGATCGAATTGCATGAGCCAAGACTTACCGAAAGGCCCAAGGTTCGTTATTGGGCCAAATCCAAGCTTCTTGTCGTGCTGCCCGAGAAGAATGAATCGATCGTACTCAAACCTCTGGATTGGATTGAGGAGAAGAAGAAGGCCGATCCGAAGTACTTGTTTCTGACTTCGGCGCCTCCGACGGAGGCCGCCTCCGGCACGATGTACTCCTATCAGGTCGAAGCCGAATCCAAGACCGGCGGATTGAAATACAGCCTGGAATCGGGCCCGCAGGGAATGAAGATTTCCGAATCGGGCGAGCTTACCTGGCGCATTACCGGCAAGCCCGTCGGCGGCGTGACCCAGGTGGTGGTGAACGTCAAGGACAAGTCGGGCAAAGAGGTGATGCAATCCTTTGAGATTTCCGTGGTCAATAAGGCGTCGCAACTGGCGGCGGCTGGCAAGAAGCGCTCTGCCGCCGGCGGGGTCATCTCGAAGCCCGAATCGACGGCGCGAAGTCAGCCCTCTTCCACTCGGCCTTCGCGCACCCGGCCAAAGAAGCAGGACGCCGAGCCCGAAGACAACGACGCGGCGGCAGGGAAAGATGCCGCCCCCGAAGCGGCGGCCTCGGAGGAACTAGTAAAAACCGATGCCGTCCGCGTCGAACTTCCCAAAGGGCCATATTCGCTGCGGCCGGGCCTCGGCCAGACGCTACTGGTGCTGCATAAGGATCGACTCGCCACGCTCGGTCCGGACGGCCACACGATCTTAAAGCAAGTGCAGTTGGACAAGGAGTATGCCGACATTGCCGAACGCCCGGGTTACTACGTTGCGGTCTCCAACAAGCCCCAGATGATCTGTCAGATCGACAAGGAGACTCTCAAGGTTCGCAAGAGCATGAAGGTGAGTTTCGTTGAGGCGAGGCATGTGTCGCTGCATCCCACGAAGCCCATTACTTATGTTTCCTCCAAGCGTGGCTTCGATCCGCCGAGATACAAGTTCATTGTCTACAACGAGAGCACCAACGAAGGACGTGAAGCGGACGAATTGATCGGCAACGAAATGATTGTCGAGCCCGAGGGGCGCTGGATGATCACCAGTTGGGACGACCTGTACAAGTCGGGTTCGCATTTGATCGTCAATCCGGGCCAAGTCTTTTCGACCCCGGACTATACGTCGATTGACGTCCTGATTCGCTATGAACTTGGCGACGATGGCATGCCCCGCGAGGTCGCGCGCAAAGAGAAGGCCGGCGGCAACGGCCGCGGGATGCGGATGTCCAACGACGGCAAGCGGGTGACGTACCTGTCGGTCGTCGGCTACCCGGAGTTCTCCGGCAACCTGGCGGGGTGGGATCCGCTGGACTTTAAGAAGATGCCGGCCACCTATTCAACCAAGGACGTGGCTTCTGCTTCCGATCTGGCGTACCACCCGATCCTCCCGCTGGTGGCCTCCCCCGGCAGCGGTTCGGCCGTGTTTTTCGAACGCGAATCGGGAGACGTGCAGAACGATCGCCTCAAGAACGCCGAAGATTTGTTGGCGGGCGCGAAGCCCGATCGCGTTTACTTTTCTCCGGACGGCCGCAATTTGATACTCGATGGCGTCGTCAACGAGATTCACTACTTGCACAAGCTGCCGCTGAATCTGTCGCCAGAAGAACAGAAAAAACTCGCGGCAATTAAGGCCGCCGCGCCGGCGGAGCCGAAATCGACGCCGTCCGCCAAACCGGCCGAGACCGCGGACTCTGGCGGTGCCGACGGCATGCATACCTGGACGGACAGCACGGGCACATTTCAGATTGTAGCCCGCTTCGGCGGCCTCGTTCATGGCAAGGTACACTTGGTGAAGAAGGACGGCACGGAAGTGGACGTGCCAATGTCTCGGCTGAGCGCGGCGGATCAGCAGTATGCCCAGAAGCAGGCTTC
>JAIOQB010000411.1 GCA_021413585.1 Planctomycetia bacterium | reverse complement strand
GTCGAAGCGAAGAACAAGCCGACGCTGCTGGTGCATTTCATTCAAAACATCGCCGCCTCGCGGACGCTGGTCTTCACGCGCACCAAGCACGGGGCGGACAAAGTAGTGCGGCGTCTGATGCGCGACGGCATCAACGCCACGGCCATTCACGGCAACAAAAGCCAGAACGCGCGGCAGAGCGCGCTCGCTCAATTCAAGTCGTCCCGGCCGCCGGTGCTGGTTGCCACCGACATTGCCGCTCGCGGCTTGGACATCGACGCCATCTCGCACATCATTAACTACGACATGCCCGATGGGCCGGAAACCTACGTTCACCGCATCGGCCGCACCGGCCGGGCCGGGGCCACCGGCGCGGCGTTCACGTTCTGCGCCCAGGACGAGCGATCGCGGCTGCGGCTGATCGAGCGGACCATCCGCTGCACGATCACCGTCGAGCACAAGCATCCCGACTATCCCAAAGAGGCCGAGCAGCCCAGCGACAGCCATGCCAGGAAGCAATCGCACGGTAGCGGCGGCGGATCGTCGCGCCCTCAAGCGGCGGCATCCGGCGGCGGCCGCCCGTCTTATGGTGGTGGCTCCTATGGCGAGCGCCGTGGCGCACGCAGCGGCGGACCGGGAGGGGCAGGCAAAGCGCGCCCTCGCACCAAGGAGCGGGCGCTAACCACGTCGCATTCCAACCATTCGGGCCATGCCAGCCATGGAAGCACGGCTGTCGCTTCGGCAGGAGCGGACGGCGGTGCATCAGGTGGTGCGGCGGGCCGATCGCGTCGGCCCGGCAAGCGCCGCTGGCGGCGTTCGGGGACCAGCACCCAGGGCCAAGCGAACTAGTCGAAGCGTTCTGGGTGCCATGGGGAGCTTGCTCCCCTTGCACTTGCCACATACCCCAGTCTCTATTGATCCGAGTCGCCAAATCTCGATAATGCCCTATTCCATCGCCCATCTTCTGTCCGCCATTGTCGCAAGAATTGCTACAAGCAGCTTGCCCCAGGTCGGCCGGATCCAGCGCCGCGAAAGGGGAATGTGAACAGACGCTTGAGCATCAGCCCCCCCTCACGTCCGAACGAACGGCAGACGCATCGCGGCCCCGCGGCGTCGGATCATACGTCGTCGGATCACACTGCTCCGAATCATGCAGCATCGGCGCACAGTGCGTCCGATCCCAGCACTTCGGCGCCCGCGGCGTCCCATCACGGGGCACCGCACCTCGGCCCTCACCACCACCCTTCGTCCGATGTCGACGCGTCGGCCAAATACAGAACCCTGCTGGCTCCGTACCGCCAGCCGGGCGTGTGGAGCAGCGTTTGGCAGGTGGCATCGACACTGGTGCTGTTTTTCGGGTTGTGGGTGTTGATGTGGTGGAGCCTGAGTTATTCGTACTGGATCACGCTGCTGCTGTCCGTGCCCACCGCCGGGTTGCTCGTGCGGCTGTTTGTGTTGCAGCACGATTGCGGCCACGGCTCGTTCTTCAAGTCGCGATTGGCCAACGAATGGGTTGGCCGGGCGTTGGCGGTGCTCACGCTCACGCCCTATCAACGCTGGCGCAAGAATCACGCCGTACACCACGCCACGTCGGGCGATCTCGACCGCCGCGGATTTGGCGACGTTCACATGCTCACAGTGGCTGAATATCTGCGGCTTTCCCGGTTTCAAAAGCTGGTCTACCGGATTCACCGCCATCCGCTGGTGCTGTTCGGCATCGGGCCGACGTTTTACTTTGCGCTGTATCAGCGGTTCGCCTTCTATGAGCCCAAGGCGTGGAAGCGGGAACGGTATAGCGTGTATTGGACGAACTTGGCGTTGCTGGTGACGTTCGCCGTTCTGGGGTGGCTGATCGGTTTCTGGCCGCTGCTGCTGGTGCATTTGCCGGTGACGATCATCGGCTCCTCCGCCGGCGTGTGGCTGTTCTACGTGCAGCATCATTTTGAATCGGGGTATTGGGAGCACACGCCGGAGTGGGATTATTTTGACGCCGGCTTGCAAGGCAGCTCGTACTACCAGCTTCCCCGCGTGCTGCAATGGTTCACGGCCAACATCGCCCTGCACCACATTCATCACCTCGACAGCCAGATCCCCAACTACCGGCTGCAAGCCTGCTTTGACGACAACCCGTCGATGCAGCGCGTCCACCGGATTACGCTCTGGCAGAGCTTCTCGTGCGCTTCGCTGAAGCTGTGGGATGAAGCATCGCAAAAGATGGTGGGCTTTCCGGCGGTGAAGTAGGGTGCAAATCCGGTTTCTTGCAACCGGCGGCCATTTGACGTTAAATGGCTAGACAGACGCCCCCTCCCCCGCATAGCTGGTCCCACCATGCGCACCCCCATCAAACCCTAAACACCCCTTTTTCACACCCTGCTTTCACACCTCCTTTTCACACTTGTCGTTTTCCTCTCCTCCCCCTCGCTTCACGCCGCCGATCCCGCCCCGCCAAACACGCCCCCCCTTCCACGACAAATCCTCGTCCCTCCGGGCTACAAGATCGAACTCGTCGCCGGCCCGCCGCTGGTCAATCGGCCGATCACCTGCGACTTTGACGAGCAGGGCCGGCTGTACGTCGCTGACTCCAGCGGCTCGAACGAGCCAGTCGCCGTGCAAGCTCAAAAGCTGCCGCACCGTATTGTGCGACTCGAAGACACCGACGGCGACGGCCGCTTTGACAAGAGCACGGTGTTCGCCGACAAGATGATGTTCCCCGAAGGGGCGATGTGGTACGACGGCTCGCTGTACGTCGGCGCCCCGCCGCACATCTGGAAGCTGACCGACGCCGATGGGGACGGCGTGGCTGAGAAGCGCGAACAATGGTTCGTCGGCCAGACACTCGGCGGCTGTGCCAACGACATGCATGGGCCATATCTGGGGCCTGACGGCTGGATCTACTGGTGCAAGGGGGAATTTGCCCAGGCGACGTACGAGCAGTTCAAAGGCCCGCCGCTTGTCTCGCGGGCGGCGCATATCTTTCGCCGCCGGCCGGAAGGGGGACTCGTCGAACCGGTGCTGACCGGCGGGATGAACAACCCGGTGGAAGTGGCGTTCTCCACCAGCGGCGAGCGGTTTCTCTCCGGCACGTTTTTTGAAACGCCCGCGTACTTGAAGCGCGACGGGCTGATTCACTCGATCTACGGAGGCGTGTACGGCAAGCCGGATAACTCCGTCCACGGCTTCCCCCGCACCGGGCCGCTGATGCCGACGATGACTCAAATGGGGGCCGCCGCCGCGTGTGGGCTCGCCTGCCTGGAAACCAACGGCCTGGGACCAGGCTTTGCCGGCAATCTGCTGGCCTGCCAGTTCAACATGCACAAAGTGTCGCGGCATGTGCTGGTGCCGCACGAGGCTACGTTCACGACGAAAGATCAAGACTTTGTTACCAGCCCTGATGTGGACTTTCATCCCACCGACGTGATCGAAGACGCCGACGGCAGCGTGCTGGTGATCGACACCGGCGGCTGGTATAAGGTCTGCTGCCCGACATCGCAACTGCACAAGCCCGACATCCTGGGCGGAATCTACCGCATCAGCCGGATCGACGCCCATCCGCCGGCCGATCCGCGCGGGGCGAAGCTGGAGTGGACGAAACTAGATGCCGGCCAATTGGCCGCGCTACTGGCCGACGAGCGCCCCGCCGTGCGGCACCGGGCGCAGGCCATGTTGGCCAAGTTGGGTGCCGCGGCTATCGAGCCGCTCTCGCAATTGTTAAAGACCTCGACGTCACCGGCCGCCCGCTGCATGGCGGTGTGGACTCTGACTCGGATTCCGCTCCTCGCGGCGAGAGCGGCGGTCCATCCGGCACTGGCCGATGCCGACGAACAAGTTCGCCAAGCGGCCTGCCATTCCGCCGCCGCATGGCGCGACGCCGGAGCGACGGAAGGACTTCTTGCGCTGCTAAGCAAAAACAGTGTCCCCAATCGTCGCGTCGCCGCGGAAGCGCTCGGGCGGATCGGCAATGCGGCGGCCGTGCCGGCGATCCTGACGGCCGCGGCCGAGGGGCACGGCCAATCGCTCGAACATTCGCTCATCTACGCCTTGATCGAATTCGATGCCCCCGCGGCGACGCGGCTTGGGCTTTCCGCCGCCAGCCCTTACACGCGGCGCGCGGCGCTGGTTGCACTGGATCAAATGCCGCACCGCTCGTTGAAAATGGATGACGTGTCGCCGCTGTTAGCATCGACCGATGCGCCGCTGCGCGACGCGGCGTGGTGGATTGTGGAACGGCATCCAGACTGGTCCGGCGCGGTAGTGCCGCAGTTTCGTAGCGAAGTATTCGACCGCAAGATCACGCCGGCGGCAACCGCCATGCTGCTGGGTCGCCTGCG
>JAIOQB010000410.1 GCA_021413585.1 Planctomycetia bacterium | reverse complement strand
CGCGACCCAGCAAGCCGCCAACACATAGCCGCGGCGGGCCTGATCGTCCGCTTTGAGCCGCCGCACGGTGTGTACAACCATCGGCAGCAGAAACACAGAGGCCGGGAAGAAGCCCGCTGCGATCGAGAAAAAATGATACAGCGGCACGCCTTGGTGGCCGTCGAGCGAGGCGACGTAGCGGTCGAGGTTGTGATGCCAGAAGAAACCTAGCGGCCACGCCCCCTGCGTCTCCATTCCCACGAGTAGATACCAGGGCAGCGCGACCAGCGCCAGCATCGCCAACCCGATCAGCGGCCGCATCGCCCCCGCCATCCGCACGATCCGCGGCGGCGACATGGTTCGCCACAACCAGCTTACCGTGGCGGCCAGTGCAGTTCGGATCTGGCCGAAGCGAGAATTGTTTTGACCAGTTGGTATCACCGTGGCCGCAGCCGCCGGGTTGATCACCAACAGATACAGCCCAATCACAGCGGTCGGCAGCAGGAAACCCACCGGCCCTTTGGCCAGCACGGCAAACGCCATCGCTTCGTACATCAGCACGTAGGTACGCCAGTAGGAGGGGAGGCCAACGATGGGGGAATTGCTTCGGGTGCCTGGGGCATCGCCCCAGTTTTGCCGACCAGCAAGAGGATTCAACTGGGGCGTTGCCCCAAGCACCCGTTTGTCAGCCTTCGTCGACCCATCCACAAAGAACCAGATCGCCAGCGTCGAAAAGAAAATAAGCAGCGAGTCCGGGGTGGCCCCGCGCGCGGCGACGACAAACATTAGGCTGCTGCACAGCAGCAATCCTGCCCACAGTCCCGTGGCCGCGCCGAACAACCGCCGCCCCAAATGATACGTCAGAAGTGCCGTGCCGACGCCGCATAGGGCCGACGTCATCCGCGCCCCCAGCTCGGTCACCCCAAACACGTGATACGACAGCAGCATGCACCAGTACAGCAGGATCGGCTTGTCGGTCCGCAGTTCGCCGTTGAATGTCGGGACGGTCCAATCCCCGCGGGCGAGCATCTCGGCCGCGCAAGTGGCGTTCTTGGGTTCGTCTTCGTCCCACAGCCGCGCGGCGCCAAGGTTCAGCGACACGACAAATGCCGCGGCCAACACCACCCAAAGTTGCTGTTTCCAGAAACCCCGCATTCGTGCCCCATGTGAAACTAAGGCCCATTTGGGCCTGGCAAGGATGCATTTTCGTGGCGGAGTTTAGGAAACCGCGGCCCCTTGGGCAATGTCGATTTTGGGACAAGTCGATGGGTGCCACTGCTGGCGTATTATTTGACGCAAAGGCGCCGTTGTGTCTGATTTTCAGACCACCGTGACCTTTGCACAGTTCTGGCAAATTGGTATACCCCTGCGAGTCTGGGCAGTTTTAGAGCGAGCGTCGCGAAGGTAGGTCTCGCCTGCCGGGCGTGACCTGTTGCAGGTCGCCACAATCTAGGGCTCGTGCCTTGAGAACCGATTCATTACGGACGTCATTCGCGTCTACCACCCCCGCTCAAAGGTGCGGCCCGGCAGGCCGAACCTACTTGTGATGACGCCTGCCCGTCGAACCCAGTTTGGAAGGAACGCGGCCGTGGACCCGATCGCCCAACCCGATGCCCTCGATCCTCCCGCCAACCTGGACGAATTCCGCCGTCGCCTGGCTGCCAGGCCGCTCTGGACGGTGGTGCTGCTGTTGATCGCCGCCGGTGTCGCCGTCTTATGGGTCGACATGCGAGTGAGCCGGGTGCCCATCGACCCAACTAAAAGTAGTGCCGCGGCGGGCGACTCTTCGGAGGAGATATTGCCTCCGTCTTCGATTGATCGACTGGTCGGTTTGGCCAAGGATCAATTAGCTCGAGCGGAGGTCTTTGGCTACGGCGTCAGCGTGGCGGTTATGCTGCTGGCCGTTCTGCTGGTGGACGCGAAGCGTCGCTGGGCGTGGCCGCGGCTGGTGATGATGAGCCTGGGGGCCGGGCTGAGCGCGAACATCGTGAAATTGTTCCTCGCCCGCACGCGGCCCAAGTACTGCGCGATGGGTACCGACGTTTGGCACACGTTCGGCAAGTTCCTCGCCTTTGGCAAAGGGGGCTCGCACCAACAAAGCTTTCCATCGAGCCACACTGCCACCGCAGTGGGCCTGGCCGTGGCGCTCTCCACGCTCTACCCCCGCGGGCGGTGGCTGTTCTTCGCCCTGGCCGCGTTGTGCGGCTGCCAACGAATTGCCTTCCAAGCCCATTTTACCAGCGACGTCTGTTGGGGGGCGGCGCTAGGTTGGCTGGTGGCGGTAGGACTGGGGCGAGCGAAGCTGGAATGGCTGGGAATTGATCGCTTGGGGAGGTGGATGGGGCGCGAAAGGAATGACCAATGACCAAATCCCAATGACCAATTAATTACGGAATTATATACTTGACAAACCAAGCCCCAATGGGTAGATTTAAGGCATAACCGAAAGGAAATGCCATGAATCTCTCGCAAGTAACCGCCCTCACCGAAGACCAAGCCCGCGAATACCTAGAGAAAATCCGCTGGCCGGAAGGCCCCGCCTGTCCTCATTGCGGCGAAATGAATCCGGTCAAGCTGGCCGGCAAGTCCACTCGCCCCGGCCTCTACAAGTGCAAGGGCAAGGGCTGCCGCAAACAATTCACCGTCACGGTCAAGACGATCTTTGAACGGTCGCATATTTCGCTCCGCCATTGGGTCATGGCGTTTCATCTAATGTGCGCCAGCAAGAAGGGCATCTCGGCCCATCAACTACACCGATCCATCGGCGTGACTTACAAGTCGGCGTGGTTTATGTGCCATCGGATTCGTTATGCACTGGAGCAAGGATCAATCACCATGACGGGCACGGTCGAAGTAGACGAAACCTACGTCGGCGGAAAGCCCCGCGACAAAGGCAATTCCAAGCGTGGACGTGTCGCCATGGCGTCATTAAGCACAAAGACAAGAAGTATTCGCAGGGCGACGTGACAACGAACACGGTCGAATCGTTCTTCGCTCTGCTGAAGCGCGGTCACTATGGCGTGTTCCACCACATGAGCAAGAAGCACTTGCACCGTTACGTGGACGAGTTCTCTTTCCGATGGAATCACCGAAAGACGACAGACAGCGAACGGCGGGACGCGGCGATTGCCGGGGCGGATGGGAAGCGATTGACATATCGCTAGCTTGCGTTCCAAATGATCAAGCAGCTATGCGGGATGCTTTGTCCTTGGCCTCATCAAAATTTCTCATGTCGATGAGTTCGCACTGGTTTTCAAGAAGTGCAAGATTTTCCGTGTGGATTTCGTTTGACTCACTAAGCACAAGTGCGGCACACTTATTCTTCTTGACGATGTTTGAACGTATGGCAGAACTCATCGTAAGGGCGGCACTGTGGACGCTGGCATCATTGGCGATATTCACGATCTGATAAATTGCGTTCGGTCGTCCATTGCCTATCCCATAGCTGAACTTAATGTGCTTCTGCACACCTAATATCTTGCATTCCACGGGGAACGACTTGCGAAAGTCCTGCCGGTCACTGATTCCGCTCTCCAGAAACAACTTGTGCGAAACCTGCGAGAGCGTTTTATGAGCGCGGGCCTTTGAATCTGCCTGCTGATACCAACCTTTGGGGGCAACCAACTCACGAAATAGAAAGTCTCTTGCCTGCCGCAAGTCTTTCTTGCTGATATTCTCAGTAATAAATCCGCCGTCAACGAGAATATAGTTTCCCTCCTGAGTGTCGATCAGCGCTTCCAAAAATGCGTCGTCTCCCTTGCGTGCGCTGGTTCCGTCGTTTTTTTGCAGTGACTCCGAGGCAATCTGCTCTTTCCAGAACTTAACCCACTCTGAGTATGTGTCAACGTCATTGACGAATGGCGCATCGTGTGATTCCAAGAATCGCGCGATAACTTTATTTCCGTGCGACAGAAATACACCGATATTCCTTGGCTCCATTCGGGATGGGTCCGGGGCGTACTTCGCCAAAATGAACTTGGTAATGCTCATAGGAATAACGGCCATGTGCGAATGGCGGTAAAATCAGTTTTATGTTGTGAAATAAGTTCGCCAATGTGATCGCGTCGGTACTTCAAAAAAGTCTTCGCTTCCGCTGTTTCGTCAATAGTAAGCCCGGTATCTGCGGCTTCGTCACAGATGCTTTCAATGAACCAGTCTGGTATATCCTGAACTCTGGCCAACCATCCTGGGAAGTGGGCCGAGGTTTTTATTGAATCTATTAGACAGTGCCTATTGCCCCCGCTCAAAGCCCCGGCAGATATCCCCAGAGCGTTCTCCAGCGTTCGCAATCTTTCTACGCCTCGCTGCGGTTCGATAAAAAATAGCGACCGATCGTGGTCAAAGACGTAAACTCGCTTCGGCCTTTGCGGATGATCAACTTTCAGATTTCGGCTATGACGATCATTGTTTGCAATCAAGACATCAAAGACTATGATTCCAGTTGCGAGGTTCGGATGCTGAGAAGCTAATCGGTCCGGAATTGCGTGCTTGGGAGTTGAATCGCCCTCAAAGCTAACCGATACAAACATCTTGGTTCGCGGGTCATTCTTTCCCATTATTGAAAAAGGCGCAATGGGAAGCCGCAAGAAGGTTCCAAGGCATGCCGAGATCCATTCGTTTGCAATTACAAAGTGTGACCCGATGTTTCCTTTTCCGATTCCATTAACCTTTACGGTAAAGGCGTCATTAACGCCTTCGGTACGGTCAAATCTTCTGCGCGAGGCGTATGGAAAAGATCGCTCCATTTCGCTCTCACATTCAGTATAGGGATAACTGGCGCGCAGGCGTACACTAATCTCAAGCAGAATAGGTCGTCATCATGTATCGGCATTGCGGTCATCCGTATTTAGAGGGAGCGATGTAGCTATGCCCACACCGAAAAGTCCGGGCCGAAGCGGCAATCCCTTGTCCCTCTCCCCTCTCACCCCAGAGCAGGCCCTACGCCGCGCCATGAGCGTCCCGGCCCCGGCCTCCGAACCCAAGCCGCTAAAGGCCAGCAAGGCCAAGAAGACAGCAGCAGCCCGCAAGAAGAAGTGACCCGAGCCGTCCAACGATCAGCCGGCGCTAGCTATTGGGGCTTGGTTTGTTAAGTATATAATTCCGATTAATTATTACCCAGGGCCATTGGTCATTGGTGCTTGATCCTTTCTTACTCTGCTTTTCTATCTCGAAACGAGCAAAAAACCGTTTGCTTGCCTATCGCCGCAGCGATAGGATGCTTCTCAGGCGCCGCGTCCATAGCCCCGGACTCCGCCCGGGGGTGAATTGGCTCGCCTAGCGTTCGCGGTACGACTTGGGAACTTTGGCCCGAGTCGCGGCGTCCATGCTTATAGTACCCCTCACGCTCCGCGTGAGGACGGACATCACACGGAGCGTGATGGGTACTATCACCTGACATTTGGATTTTTACCGGAGGCGTGACCATGACGGGCATCATCCTTTTAACCCTGGTGCTTTCAGCGCCGCCGGAACCCACCTCGCAATCGACCACCCCCGCCGTTTCGCCGATTACTGAAGCGGCCCCGCAGACGCTGGCCCAGTGGCGCGCCGCGGTGCATGACGTGCTGCGCACTCAGGCCACGGCGAAGGACATCGACCAGCCCGCCGCGGTACTGCGGCTGGGGCTGTTGTATCGCCAGTTGACGCAAGCCACCGAGTTGGAACCAGGCAAGGCCACTGGCCTCGAAAAGAAGCGGTTGCAGAACATGCTCCGCGGCCGGCTCGCCCGGCTGAAGGAGCAGGTGCCGATGGACTTGAAGCTGCGGTTGGCGCGGGTCAACGCGATCGAGCGCCGCGCGAAATCTGAAAAGCAGCCCGAGCTACTGGATAAAATCCACGACGACCGCGCCGTGCTGGCCCAATGGCAAGGAGCCCTGGCCCAGTTCGCTCCCCCTGCCGCGCAAGGCGGCGGCAATAACGGCGGCGCGATGCCCGACGACGGCCAGCGACTGGTGGACGTGATTCAAGCAGTCGTCACCCCCGACTTCTGGGACGTCAACGGCGGCCCCGGCGCGGTGATCTACTACCCCAGCCTGCACGCCCTGATCGTCCGCGGGACAACGGAAACGCACGAGAACGTGGCCGGGCTGCTGGATGCCCTGCGGCGGGCGGGGAATTAGCCGATTGCGTTCCCCCCCGTTCTCTCTGGGAGAGGGCTGGGGGAGCACCCGAGTTGACGCACGCTTCAATGTTCCGAGGTAGCAATTATGCTACATGAGTCTCCGTCCGATGAATCGCTAGAATCTCTAAAGTTCAGCGAAGAACTCGCCCATTTCCTCGCCAGTATTGCCGAGTCGCAGGCGCAAGCCGATCGCGGCGAATCTGGACCACTCGATGTGGATGCAGTGATGAGGCGTGTGCAGCAGCGGCTCAGCGAGCGTGGTCGATAGTACCCATCACGCTCCGCGTGATGCGCTCACCGATCCTCACGCGGAGCATGATGGGTACTTTAAGGCGGCAAGGGCCAAACCGAACCGGACGCAATTTTCAGGCCAGAGGCCTGACCTACGGCGACTGGCGCGCTATAGTTCAAGCCACTTGACGCATTTCGGCAATCTCTGATCGATGAAGAATTCTTTGGCCGCTTCAATAGCATGCGATCGAGTTACCCAGAATTCAAAATCCACCTCCAGGTCCTGATCGTGTTCTGCCATTTTAAAAAGAACGGGGTGTGCATTGCCATCGTTTAGCATGTTTTCATGCGATCGAAACGCGGGCTCTCCGTAGGCTGGAAAGAATTCCAGTGCAGCAAGACAGCCGTTCACCATAATCCACAGCTGCGGAAATTCACTCGCCTCGTCAGATAGAATGAAATTATTCACTTCGTCAGCACTTTTTTGCGACAATAGCAAAGCAAGGCCGTCCAGGTCGGTGATCTGATGAGCAGAATGAAACTCGTCTACTCGCATAGTCGATCACTGTAAATACAGCCCCTTAGGTAGGGCCTCTGGCCTGAATAGTACCCATCACGCTCCGCGTGATGCCCTCACCAATCCTCACGCGGAGCGTGAGGGGTACTTTAAGCTACACCGGCTTCAACTGCTTGAGCGTATCCAGGTTCAACAAAAAAGTTCTCAACCCGGAGATGAACATCTGCGTGGCGACCATGATCAGCACCAT
>JAIOQB010000409.1 GCA_021413585.1 Planctomycetia bacterium | reverse complement strand
TGGTGGTCGACGAAGTGGAGCAGCGCGGCGGCAACGTCGGCTACGACGCCAACGCGGCCGAGTACAAGGACCTGGTCAAGGCGGGCATCATCGATCCGGTGAAGGTGGTTCGCACCGCCCTGATCAATGCGGCCAGCATCGCTGGATTGATGCTCACCACTGAGGCCCTGGTGACCACGCTCGACAAGGACGACAAGCAGCGTCAACGGGTCGAAGGCAGCGTCCGCTGATCGCCGTGGCGTCCGCAGTCAACGATTGAAGCCGTACCCGGGCCATCTCCGCACAGCGTGCGGGGTGGCCCGTTTTTTTGCCGGGTGAGGTGCATTAATGACCAATGACCAAATTCCAATAACCAATAGTTGTGTCGCCGCTCTTATTGGAGATTGGAATCTTGGTCATTGGTCATTTTCAATTTCTTCGTGGTGAAAAACCCGTCTAGGTCATGTCGATCCAGGCGACCTATAATTTCGTAAGCTTCATCGACTACATTTTCGCCCTGCTGCGGTCCCCATGGCAGCCAAACGCGATTATTACGAAGTGCTCGAAATCACGCGCACCGCCACGCGCGAGGAGATCGCCACGTCGTATCGCCAGTTGGCTCGCAAGCATCATCCAGACCGCAACCCGGGCGACGCCGACTCGATCACCCGCTTCAAGGAAGCGGCAGAGGCGTTTGAGGTGCTGCACGATCCGCAAAAGCGAGAGCGATACGACCGCTTCGGCCATGCCGGCGTCGACGGCCCGGGCGGCGGCGCCCACTTCACGGACGTTGAAGATATTTTCCAGGCGTTTGGCGACATTTTTGGCGGCGGGATCTTTGGAGACATGTTCGGCGGAGGCCGCGGCGGCCGCCGGGTGCGCAAAGGGGCCGACCTGGAATCCGAAGTCACCATCAACCTGCTGGAGGCGGCCCGCGGCGTCACCCGGCCGATTCGCTTCCGCCGGCACCGCCGTTGCGACGAATGCCAGGGGAGCGGGGCGGCCAAAGGGACGCAGGCCGAAACGTGCCGCTACTGCAACGGCCGGGGGCGCGTGATCCAGTCCAGCGGCATCCTGCGGATGCAGGCCACATGCCCTTCGTGCCGTGGCACGGGACAAACCATCAAGGAGCGCTGCCGCAGTTGCCAGGGAGAAGGATTTTCGATCGAAGAAGTGGAACAAAACGTCCTCATCCCGCGCGGCATCGACGACCAGATGCGGATTCGCATCTCGGGCGAAGGAGAGCCCAGCCCCGACGGCGGCCCGCCGGGGGACTGCTACTGCCTGGTCCACGTCACAGAGCATCCTCTGTTCCACCGCGAGGGGAACCACCTGATCTGCCGCGTGCCGATCACGTTCTCCCAGGCGGCGCTGGGGGCCACGATCGAGGTTCCCACGCTCGACGGTCCGGAAGAGCTGGAGGTGCCCGCCGGGACGCAGCCGGCCGAAGTGTTTACGCTCAAGCGGCGCGGCATGCCCGACCCGCGCGGCGGCCGGCAGATCGGCGATTTGCTGGTTCAAGTCAATATCGAGGTGCCGCGCAAGCTCGACGCGCGGCGCGAGGAGTTGATCCGCCAATTGGCCGAGTTGGAAAGCAGCCACGTTTCGCCGCATCGCAAAAGTTTTCTGGAAAAGCTCCGCGGCTATTTTGTGCCGGAAGAGAATGCTACGCCGGACAAGCCCGTCAAAGATAAAAAGAAGTAATAGGAAGAAGTAACATGACCGATCAAGACGACAGGGCCGACGACTCGGACGCCGCGTGGAGCGGGCTGGGGAGTGATGCCGGAGTCGATGAGTTGCGCAGTGAACTCGACGCCGCCCGCGACAAAACGCTGCGAGTCACAGCCGAGCTGGAAAACTACCGCAAGCGGGCGTCGCGCGAACTGGAAACCGAGCGCCGTTACGCGGCCCAGCCGCTGCTGCGCGATCTGCTCCCCGTGCTGGACAACGTCCAGCGGGCGATCGACTCGGCCGGAGCCGCCGGCTCGGGGGCCGGGTTGCTCGAAGGAGTAAAGCTGGTGGCCCAGCAATTGCACGCCATCCTGCAGCGGCACCACTGCACGCGGATCGAAGCGCTGGGACATCCGTTTGACCCGCACCTGCACGAGGCGATTTCCCAGGTGCGCACGGCGGACCACCCGCCGGGCATGGTGATCGTCGAGGCGGCCCCCGGCTACTTGCTGCACGATCGGGTGATCCGGCCGGCCCAGGTGGTCGTATCGGCCGCACCGCAAGAGTAAGCACAGAAACAAGACCAGGAACCAGCGTCATGCCCACGTACGACTATGAATGCGACGGCTGCGGACACAAGTTCGAGTTGTTCCAGTCGATGGCCGAGCCCGTGAAGCGCAAGTGCCCCAAGTGCGGCAAGCAAAAGCTGCGGCGGTTGTTCGGCACCGGCGGAGCGATCGTGTTCAAAGGCTCGGGTTTCTATCAGACCGACTACCGCAGCGACTCGTACAAGAAGGGGGCCGAGGCGGACAAGCCGAAGACGGAATCGAAGTCGGAAGGCAAGAGCGAAGGGAAATCTTCATCCGGTGGGGACAAGTCGTCGTCGAAAGGTTCTTCCGGCGGAGGCGAGTGACGCTGCGCTTCCTTGCGGGGCGCGGCTAAACATTCCTTTGACTTGCTATTGATTATTGCCAGCCATGGCTCAGCGAAAATGCCCCACTTGCGGACGATCGTTTGAATCCACGACGAGCCCGTCGATGCCATTTTGCAGCCCGCGCTGCCGGCAGATCGACACCGCACGCTGGCTCGGCGAGCAGTACACGATCCCCGGCCGACCGCTGGATGATGAAGAGCTGGCGGAACATCTGCCGCCACAGCCAGATGAAGAAGAGTAAGTGACGGAGTGAACCCCCTCAAAGAAACTGGGGCGTTGCCCCAGCCACCCATTGCTCACTGCCCACTGCTCACTTCGCCGACACCTTCTTCGGCATCTCACTAATCCACGCCCGCAGCAGCGCAACCGCCGGCTCGTCCACGACCGAACTGGCCAACGGCGGCATCTGTCCGGCACCGCGGCGCGTCACGCGGGAAATCAGCACCGAGCGGTCCGGCTCTCCTGGCACGATCAGCTTCGCGCCGTCGATGCCGAACGTGTGATGTTGCGGCAATACGTCCAGCAGCTTCGTGTCGGCCAGTGCCGTGTCGACCTCGACGTCAAACTGCGCATTGCCTCCGCCGCTGGGGACGTGGCAGTGGTAGCAGTTGCTGTGCAGATACGATCTGGCCCTGGCATTTAACGGGGCCGCGGCATTGTACGGATTTACCAGCCGCGGCAGCTTTTCCGGCGCGGCGGACAACAGGGGGCTGGGCACCGCCTGCCGCTGGTCGGCCAGCGTGTGATCCTTCACATACTGCTCGCGACCGGAATCCGAAAGCTTCAGGTCCCTCGCTTCCTTTTGCAGCCAGTCCTGGCACAGATCGGCATTGTTGACGCGGAGGATGCCCAGGTGCTCGAGCGTGCGCAACTGGTTGTCTCGCACCCCGCCATAGTCGTGATCGCAGTTCAGTTGGTTCGTGGTGATCCCCAGCACCATGTGGGCGGCCCGGCTGTGGCACACCAGGCACTCCGCCCGGCTGGGATAATGCCACACCTGCTGCCGCACGCCGTCGGGATGTTCTTCCGACTTCGGCACTCGGATGGTGAATTGCTGGTCCTGGCCCGGCGCTTCCACCAGCGTGGCGTCGGTCTGCTCGTCGTTCCAACGGTACGAATAGCCGACCCAATCTCCCAGATAGACCGTCATGAATCGCGTCTCGATCCATTTCCGCGTCGCGTGGTTTCCCTCCTCTGTCTCCAAGGCAAACGATTTGACGAGCACCGTCCCCTCGGGAAATCCCCAGCCGCGGGTGGGCGTGACATCGATCTTTGGATTGTCCCCTGGAACCGCCATATAACGTTGTTTGTAGGCCCCGTCCGACCACAGCGGCGAATTAACTTCATAGGGAATCACGCCCGGCTGCATCGCATGGTCGCGCACGGAGCGGAACAAGCCGCTCTGGCTCAGCAGCCGCGGGAAGTTGGAAACCTTCGGCCCCGGCGGCGACGGCTCGAGCGTGTAGAGATGGCTTTCGTTCGTGCCGTGCAGATCGCAGATCAGCAGTTCGCCGTCCGCGTCGGTGCCAAAGCCGACAATGCTCAGCGTCGTAGTGGCCAATTCGCGATGCCAGATCGCCTTCTGGCCGTCGTGACGGATCCCCCAGATCTTGCCGGTGGAATAATCACCGTAAATGTATGCCCCTTGCAAGTCGGGAAACTTCGACCCGTAGTACACCACGCCGCCGGTGAGCGAGCGGAACGCGTTGTGCCCATGCTCCACCGTGGGGAGCGAGATCGGCTCAGGCCCGCGCTTGCGCGTCTGGTAGAACGGATGGCTCCCTTCGACGATGCTCCAGCCGTAGTTGGCGCCGCGCTGAATCAGATACGCCTGCTCCCATAGGTCTTGGCCGTTGTTGCCGACCCAGACGTGGCCGGTTTTAGCGTCGACGGTGATCCGCCACGGATTGCGCAGACCGTATGCCCAAGTCTCGGGGCGAGTACCCACACGGCCGACGAACGGATTGTCCTTTGGAACGGAGTAGTTGCGGCCGGCATCGGGATGATCGACGTCAATCCGCAGCACCTTGCAGGTGAGCTTGTCCAGATCCTGGCCGACGATATTCTGATCGGAATCGGACGTGCCGTCTCCCGACGTGACGTACAGCATGCCGTCGAGCCCAAAGGCCACCGCCGAGCCGTTGTGGCCGTCGGAAGGCCATTCGATGATCGTCTGCGCCGAAGCGGGATCGAGCGCAAACGGCGCCGTGCGCGACACCGTGTAGCGAATGATGCGGTCGAACCGCTTGGCGCGCGGCGTGTGCGGCTCGTTTAGGCCGATGTAGAGGTAGCCGTTGTGTTCGTAGTCAGGATGAAACGCCAGGTCGTAGGCCACGGCATTCTGACGCATCAGCTTTTCCGCCTCGCCGCTGGCGGGATCGTCGCGCGTCCGCCACAGCGTTGTCGCGCCGTACGGCGCGTCTTCCAGCAGGTAATACAGCCGGCGGGTCTTCGGTTCGCTGCGGACGATCACCGGGTACGGAGTCTTGAGCTTCGGGTACGCCACCTTCACACGGTACGGCGGCGGCGGATCGGGCGTGCCGACGACGCGCGACGTGGTGAACGGCTCGAGCTTATCGATGCCATAGGGGCGCTCCGCGGCGCCGAATGGGCGCTCCGCGGCAACTGCCGGCGGACCGAGAAATTGGAGTTTGGCATATCCTTCAAAGAAGTGAAAGTTCGGACCCCGCGGACCTTTCATCGGGGCGCAAGTGGACAGCTCCGGCTCCTTCGCGTCGAGCGTGTAGTCGTAGCGGCACAGAGCGAACTTCCACAACTCATCCGGCTTGGGCCGGCCGCCGGTGTGAACAAAATCGCTCCACGGAATCCGTCCCTCGATCGACCACCCTTCGTCCCGATCCTTTCGCTCGTTGACCGTGCCGCGCACCGTCACATTGGACTCGACGTGGAACTTATTTTTGTTGAGATACGGCCCGGCCAGCGTTGAGCCGCGCTGGGCGATGAACACGTCGAACACTGTGTTGATGGCGTTGATCTCGAACTCGTAGTAACCCGGCTTGTCGTCCGCCGGCTTGAAGAACAACTCAAACACATCGTTGTCCCAGGTCGGGCCGTTGTGCTTCTTGACGTCGGCAAAAACGTCGTGGTCTTCCATGTCGGCAAAGAAATACAGGTACTCGCGATCCCACAGCAGACGGGCCCGCGTGGCGGTTTTTGCCGCCCGCTCGTCTGCCCCCAGCCACGGCAGCCGGAAATTGTCGATCACCTGGGCATTCTTCCAGGCCGGTTCGTCCGCCCGGCCGTCGAGCGTAATCGGCCCTTCGGTCCAGCGGCATTCATAGGTTGGCGCGTTCTGCGGCAAGACCGCGTCGGCGGCTGCAGCCCAGGCCAGCGGCAACGCTACGGCAAGCAGAGTGCATAGAAACTGCGTTCGGAGGAATCGGCGCACTGGTGTCGGTCCTTGAGTTGTGTGACGGGTTGCGTTTCTCCCCGACGCCGTTTCCTCAGCGCTTGGCCGGTGCCTGCTCCTGGCGATGGCGGCGCACGATCTCGATGTATTGCCGAGCGAGCCCTTCAATGCGATCGAACTGGCGGGCTTTCAGCGCCGCCGGGTCCACCAGCGATCCGCCGACCGACAGCACCGCCGCGCCGGCCGCCAGAAAACTGGCCGCCGTTTCCAGATTCACGCCGCCGCTGGGCATCAGCCGCACCTGCGGCAACGGTCCGCCGAGCGCCTTGAAGTACGCCGGCCCTGCCACTTCGGCCGGAAACACCTTCACCACGTCCGCTCCCATTTCCCAGGCGGAGAGGACTTCCGTCGGCGTGAACGCCCCCGGCACCACCACCCGATCGTAGCGGCGGCACATGCGGATCACGTCGGCCGAGACCACCGGCGACACAATGAACTGGGCGCCCGACAACAGCGCGATCCGGGCAGTCTCGGCATCGAGCACCGTGCCAGCCCCCAGCAACACCTTGTCTCCCAGCCGGGCCGCCACTTGCTCGATCACCCGATGGGCGGCCGGCACGGTGAACGTGATTTCGAT